>ONWI01000107.1 GCA_900321515.1 uncultured Eubacteriales bacterium
ACATTTATCAAACATTTATCAAACATTTATCAAACGGGCGATAATTTTTTTCATGCCAATAAAACTTTGACCTTGAAATATTCCAAATAATTTGTTATAATATCAAAATATGAGTCGTATCAAAGGGAACGATCAAATCTGCCGAAACGGAGGAAATATTCAATGAAGGATCACAGCAGCCGCACAGCGGTTTTCAATCGCCGGCTCACTTTGCTATTGACGTCGGTTGCCGCTGTCTGCATAATACTCGTCTCTGCCCCGGCATCATATGCCTCCGGCGTCAGCAGTACCACATCCCCCACCACACGGAGCACCGATACTTCCTCCGACCCCGACGCGAATGTCCCCAAGGTTACGGTATCGTCCAATTCGCAGGAGACGCTCGGCACAATAGGCTTTTCGGAAGCGAACACCAAGCGCATCACCGCCGGCAAGTCCACCGTGCTCTATCTGACAATCAAGGATATGGGCTACGACTTCAAAACCACATTTGAAACTTCGGACGCCACTATTGCCACGGTCAAAAAAATCGACAACAGAGCCGTCAAGGTCGTCGGTCTCAAAAGCGGCACGGTCACCATCACCGCAATCGTCCCCAAGTCAAAGACCGTCACCGTATCGGCAAAATACGTTCTGGAAGTAGCCGAAGGCGATAACGGTTCATCCCAGACTGAGCCGGACAGCGTGTCTTCCGTCCAGGGCGGCGGTATCATGGACGACGTGAGCGACAACACCGAACTTGATCTGTATTCATCCACCACCGACCCCATGCTTCTGGAATACGCCAAAAAACAGCGCAGCAGCAACGGCGCATCACTCCTTTTGGGAATTATCGGCTGGGCGCTGATAGTTTTTTCGGTGGGATACGTTTTCTCGGTTGTCATACGAAGCCGCACACCCAAGCTCAATGTCTCACCTGGCAGCCGTAAGCGCTACAGCGCGGGCGGTTCAGGCTCAATCCGCTCAGGCAGCAGACTTCTCCCTGACAAATATTACCGCAATCTCAAAAAATACTGATTTTTTTAATCACATTTAAGGGCAGGGCATTATAATGAGCAATAATAAATCCACCCATACCAATGACCGACTCGCGGATACTTCGCTTAAAAAACTGTACGGGAAATTCAGGACATGTGACAAGAGCGTTCTGGTAAGCATTGTTACGGCTTGCATCTTCATCCTGTTCGGACTGATTCAGGTTATTTCCGTAATCCTCTCCCCTCTCTTCCGCACATTCGACCATGTTTCCCTGATAATCGTCGATTTCATCATCGCGGCGTTCTGCGTTGTATTTACGCTCTACAGGAGCAGCAAGATAAGCGTTCCGGTACTCGACAGCATCTTGAAGGAGGACGAAGACGCGGCAGCAAACGGTTCCGGCGTCTCCCGCATTGCTATTCCGAGCAGCAGAATGCACGGGATATCCCACAGCGTCCGCTCTGCCGGCGTTAAGGAATCCGACAGAATCAAGTCGGGCATTGAGGCGTAGAATGAAAACCTGTTCTCCCCCCGTCACAGGTACTCCGACTCCGCAAAAACGCGGCGCACGGTCTCAACCCGGAAATCCGCCCCTGAAAGTTCCAACTTCAACAGCCGTCACACGGGCATCTGATACCGAAAGCTGCCCAACAGTTTCATTCATGAGGTGTAAATAAATTGTCAGCTCCACAGGATAAAATACGCAATTTCAGCATAATCGCCCACATTGACCACGGAAAAAGCACCCTTGCCGACCGTATTCTCGAAAAGACATATTCCGTCAGCCAGCGCGAGATGGAGGATCAGATACTCGACAATATGGAGCTTGAACGCGAACGGGGCATCACCATTAAATCTCACGCCGTCACTATCAATTACAAGGCTTCCGACGGCGAACTGTATACGTTCAACCTTATCGACACCCCCGGCCACGTTGACTTCAATTATGAAGTCTCGCGTTCGCTTGCCGCCTGCGAGGGCGCAATTCTGGTGGTGGACGCAAGCCAGGGCATCGAAGCCCAGACCCTTGCCAACACATACCTTGCAATTGACGCGGGTCTGGAGGTTGTTCCCGTCATCAACAAGATTGATCTGCCTTCTGCCGATCCAAAAAGAGTCATTCACGAGGTGGAGGACATTATCGGACTCCCCGCCGAGGACGCTCCCCAGATTTCGGCAAAGGTCGGACTGAATATTGAAGCCGTTCTGGAGAAAATCGTCACTGACATTCCCGCTCCGGACTGCGACCGCGAAGCGCCTCTCAAAGCGCTGATCTTCGACAGCTATTACGACAGCTACAAGGGAGTTATCGTCTATGTGAGACTCATGGCGGGCAGACTCCACCCCGGCGACACGATACGCATGATGAGCACCGGCGCGGAATTCAACGTGGTGGAATGCGGCTATATGCGCACCACTTCGCTCGATCCCGTCAGAGAACTTGCCGCCGGCGAGGTGGGCTACATCGCGGCGTCCATCAAGACCGTCTCGGAAGCTATGGTCGGCGACACGGTGACTAATGCCGAACATCCCGCTGATGAACCCCTTCCCGGATTCCGCAAGGCAAATCCCATGGTTTTCTGCGGAATATACCCCGCGGACGGCGCAAAATACGGCGACCTGCGGGAGGCGCTCGAAAAACTTCAGCTAAATGACGCTTCACTTTCCTTTGAACCCGAAACCTCGGTAGCTCTGGGATTCGGCTTCCGCTGCGGATTCCTCGGACTGCTTCACATGGAGATTATCCAGGAACGCCTCGAGAGAGAGTACAATCTTGATCTGATAACCACAGCGCCCAGCGTCATCTACAAGATTATCGGCACAGACGGAGAAACCAGGTACATCGACAATCCCACCAACTATCCCGACCCGTCCCAGATCAATTACGCCGAAGAACCTATTTGTGAGGCGCACATCTATTCGCCCACCGAATACGTCGGCAATATTATGGAACTCTGCCAGGACAGGCGCGGCGTTTTTAAGGGAATGGAATACATCGACACCGACCGCGTTGATATTCATTACATCCTGCCCCTTAATGAGATCATCTACGACTTCTTTGACGCCCTCAAAAGCCGGACCAAGGGATATGCCTCGTTCGATTACGAACCGGCGGGTTATCAGCGTTCCAATCTTGTCAAACTGGATATGATGCTCAACGGCGAAGTGGTGGACGCGCTCTCCTTCATCGTCCATACCGACAGCGCCTACCCGCGCGCCCGCAAGATGACCGCCAGGCTAAAGGAACACATTCCCCGCCAGCTCTTTGAAGTCCCGATTCAGGCTGCCATTGGAGGCAAGATCATAGCTCGCGAAACCGTTAAAGCTATGCGCAAGGACGTGCTTGCCAAGTGCTACGGAGGCGATATCACACGAAAGAAAAAACTTCTTGAAAAACAGAAGGAAGGCAAAAAACGCATGAGACAACTCGGCTCGGTCGAGGTCCCTCAGGAAGCTTTTATGGCAGTGCTCAAACTGGACGAAGAATAATGATTGGAAGCGATATAAATGAAAAAAAGTCAGGCGGCCAAGAGGCGTGAAAGACAAAGAAAACAGGCCAACAAAGCTATGAATATCACTATTATGATACCATCGCTTAACCCAGACCAGAAACTGATTAATTATGTCAGACAACTCGCTAATGAGGATTTCAGGGGAATCGTCGTCATCAACGACGGCAGCTCGGAAAAATATGACCCGATTTTCAATGAGATCGCCGTTATGGATAAATGCACCGTCCTGACTCACAATGTCAACAAGGGCAAGGGCAGAGCATTAAAGACCGGCATGGAATATGTGCTGAAAAATCATCCCGACTGCATCGGTATCGTCACCGGCGACGCCGACGGTCAGCACCGCCTCAAGGACACCATCCGCGTGGCTAAGGAACTCATAAAGGACGACAACCGCCTTGTGCTCGGTTCCAGAAACTTCAACTCAGCCAATATCCCCGCCCGTTCGTCCTTCGGCAACAAGCTGACTTCGTGGATATTCGCTCTGATGTTCGGTCAGAAGCTGATGGATACGCAGACCGGTCTGCGCGGGATTCCGCTGAAAATCGTGCCGCGTATGCTGAAAATCTTCGGCGAACGCTTTGAGTATGAGATGAATATGCTCATCGAATGCCGCAAACAAAAAATCGAAATTTACGAGATTCCCATTGACACCATCTACATAGACGAAAACAGCAGCTCTCATTTCAATCCGATAATTGATTCCATAAAGATCTATCTGCTCATTTTCCGCAGCTTCTTCTCGTTCATTTTCACTTCAATCGGATGCACGCTGCTTGACCTTGCGCTGTTCACGCTGCTCGCGAGACTGGTGATTCCGGGTGATTTCAAATACAGAATCCTTGTGGCAACCGCTACTGCCCGTGTTATCTCTGCTACCGTCAATTTCATCGTCAACAAAAACGTCGTCTTCCACAAAAAGGGCAAGATCGTGTCTTCCGCGGTCAAATACTTCTGCCTTGCCATTGTGCAGATGTTCATTTCCGCAAAGTCGGTGGAATTCTTTGCCGGTCTGCTCGGCTGGCACGAAACTATCGTCAAGGCGATTGTCGATACTATACTCTTCATCGTCAATTACTTTATCCAGAAAAAATTCGTTTTCAAAAAATAATCGTATACAAACGGCAGCCCCCGTATTCCAGATGCGCTCGCGCACAATGGAATACGGGGGCTTAGTAACTGTGCAGAAATAGTTAATACATTTAGCTCGTCAGAATGCCAAAGGACACTTTATTTTTTTGGCAATAAACGACTGATTAAATTCTGCACAGTTCCTTATTAAATTGCTCGAAGTATTGAAATCATCTGATTCCGTTCTGTAATTTGGCTGCCATGAGCGTGTTCTTCATCAGCATGGCAATGGTCATCGGTCCTACTCCGCCGGGAACAGGCGTAATTGCCGAACACTTCGGCTCCACCGCCGCAAAATCCACGTCTCCGCAGAGCTTGCCGTTCTCGTCGCGGTTCATGCCCACGTCTATAACCACGGCGCCCTCCTTCACCATATCCGCCGTCACAAATTTCGCCTTTCCGACGGCGGCAACCAAAATGTCCGCCCTGCGCGTGACCTCGGCGAGATTCTTCGTGCGGCTGTGGCATATCGTGACGGTTCCGTTCTGGTGAAGCAGCAGCATCGCCATCGGCTTGCCGACTATATTGCTCCTGCCTATGACAACACATTCCCTTCCGGTCACATCAATGCCGCTCTCCTTGATGAGTTCCATAACCCCGGCGGGAGTGCAGGGCAAAAAGTCGTATTTGCCTATCATTATCCTGCCCACGTTTTCCTCGCTGAACGCGTCCACGTCCTTTTCGGGCGCTATTGCCTTGATAACGGCTTTGTCGTCAAGTCCCGCAGGCAGCGGAAGCTGACACAGAATGCCGTTGATGTCGCTCCGCTCATTGAGGCACTTCACAAGGGCGATGAGTTCGCTCTGGTCAGTATCGGCAGGCAGCGCGAATTCCTCAGACTTGAATCCGACTTCGGCGCACGCCTTCTTCTTATTGTTGACATACACCCTTGATGCCGGGTCATCGCCCACAATGATGACAGCCAGTCCGGGCGTTATTCCTTTTTGCTTAAGTTCCGCTGTCTCGGCGGCAATCTCTGCCCTTACACGGGCGGAAACAGCCTTGCCGTCTATTATTTTTGCCATAGAAGATCATCTCCGTAATGTATTATTATTCAGCCGATTGTAAAAGTGGGAAAATGGCGAAGATGCGGGGCTTGCACTTTTCCAACCGGGAGGGACGCATTGGGATTTTTACGATTCCGGTATTCGCCTTCCCCAGATTTATTTCCCGGTGCGTCTCGCTCGGCTTTGCCGAGCTGGTGAGGTTCTGCTCCGCCGGTGGCTCTGCCCCTGTTTTTCGCTTTTCAAGCGAAAAAACTACCCCGCAAGGGCTCTGCCCTTGACCCGCCAGGAGGTCCAGACCCCCT
>ONWI01000108.1 GCA_900321515.1 uncultured Eubacteriales bacterium
CAGGTTCTTGACGTCCTCATTAATGTCCTGTCCGAAAGGGTTGTTCATGATGTGATCCTCCTGAGGTGATTTTTTTGGTAGGTATCTGTAAGCATGACAGTGCTGCAAAGTAAACTTGTCAATATCATTATACAATTGTCGAGCGGCCCTGTCAATACTTTTGCCGTGTTTTTATTTCAGCCAAAGGGGGATTCTGAATTTTTATCACATGATAAATGGACACGGAATGGTTTACAATGCCGCTTTTTTATGATATACTGGCAGATAGAATCTTCGTATTGGGAGTGACGTTGTTTTGACGGCTTATGAGCAAATGATGAAATTTGAGATTGGATTAGAGATCGGGCTGCTGTCGATGGAGGAACTGCGTGCCTTTTTGTCGGAGCGTCTGCGTGACAGCGAAGTGCCCTATATCTATACGGCAGTCTTTTTGACGCTGGACAAGGGCGTTGAGGAAGTGACGGGAACCATTTTTTATAATTTGCAGGGCAATTATATCATGGATCGGTCGGCAGGCAACAACGTGCAGCGGCTGCTGATCGGTGTGATTCGTGACAAATGGAAAGCAGGCGTGATTGACGAGGAACAGTGTGTGCATTTTTTGCACCGCCTGACGGATTATTCCGAATGCGGCTGGGAATTGCTTGCCATTGAGGAAAATTACCGTCTGAGCAAGAGCGGCTACAGCAGTGATGAGGAATTCGCGCAGATGCTTGAAAGGATTCTGGCACAGGGACTCTCCTGACATATACAAAAATCCGCCTGCGGCACCTTTGAAAAAAGGAAACGGCAGGCGATTGTTTTTTTATCTGCGGTATTTTATGCTTCGGGGTGTGAATCGAGCAGCTTGATTTCAGGCTTTTCGTCGGGGGTAATCGTCTGATTGTCTCTCTTGCTGTAAGCCTTAATCATACGCAGCGCCCAGTCGCGGCCGACCATACAGACACGGGAGGTGTAAATGGCTTTGACGACTTCGGAAAAACGCTTTTCGATGCTGGCATAGATTTTGGGGTCAATGAAGATGGAACGGGTGTTGCCGTCGTTGCAGAAGAAAATAAGTGCGTCTTTGTCGTCGCGGCGTTCATAATAAATGTTGATGACGCCTACTCCCTCAAACTGTTTGGAGAAAATGTCAAAATAAACAAATTTGGCAATTTCGATCACGCCGTCGTTGAGTCCGTATTCGGCTATCTTGATTTTTTCCATCAATTCATTGACAGTCGTTACCACACGCATTGCATAGCCGGGGGCACTGAAATTGTCCTCAATGGCGCTTCTGATGGCTTCGTAGTCAAATGTTTTCAGTTCTTCCTGCGAAGTGATGGGACGGAAATAAATCATGAGACGCTTTTCAATATCGTGGTAAGTAAGCCTTGACACCACTTGCAGCCCCTGCCCGCACTGCGTGCAGGTTTCCCGAAACAGTTCTCCTGACAGAATCTGGATTTTGTATTCGGGGTTGTTTTGCACATTTATGATGGCAGGGCGCTCCACGCTGACACTGGCGCCGCAATTGGGACATGTGATTGTGTATTTTTTATTCTCCATTACTGATGAGACACATCCTTTCATTGCAATTATATCATAAAGAATTCGAAAATGGAACAGGGGAATCAAAATTATTTTTGTAACATAAATATGAATTTCTATTTTTTTAGGTTGAAAAAATACGGATTGGCAGTTATAATTATATATAAAACTTTTCATGGGGGATATTCGGGTGAAAAAGAAACGTCAACGCAAAAGTAAATTTCCTCTGTTTTTTGTTGGTTTCGTTGTTTTGCTGGGAATAGCAGCGGGCGCAGCCTATCATTTTGAGCTGTATACTTATCTGCCCCTTTTTTCCGGTTTTTCAAAAGAGTACGCGCTTTATGATGACGTCGGAAACGCATTGGGCGGCCTGCTTTCTCAGACGCAAGCAGAAATCAAAAGCTGGCCTGCGGTGTATGTGGTGGAACGTGACCGTGATGTGGCTCCTCTGCCCAAGGCGGAAAACTATGACGAGAATTTTACCAGTTACAGTGACGAGACTATTACTGTGAAATATTACACCGAAAAATACAGCTATTCCCACATTCACTATTTAGATGTGAGGATCGCTCATCCTTCGCAGATTCGTCTCGGACTTTGCGGCAATGAGTTTGACATGAAAAAAAGGGACTATCCCTCAGAGATTGCCAAATCGGTCAATGCCGTAGCGGCCATTGACGGCTGCTTTTACAATAACCGTTCTTCCGGCTGGATGATTTATCAGGGAAATGTCCTGCGCACCACATGCTGCTGGTATGATGTCCTGCTGATTGACGCAGACGGAAATCTGCACGCGCAAAGAGATTTAACCATTGATGAGAGCGGCATTCTGGAGCAGTATGATATTGTAAACGCGTTGACATTCGGGCCTCAGCTTGTGAAGGACGGCAAGGCAAAATATATCACGGTGGGGACATGGCAGCCGTACACTCCGGAACCGAGAGCGGCCATCTGCCAGTTTCCGGACGGACTTCACTATCTGCTCTGTGTGGCGGAAGGGAGAATGGGACGTTCCCGCGGTCTGACGATGCAGCAGTTTGCCAACCTCTTGGCGAGCAAGGGCGTCGATTTCGCCTATAATCTCGATGGAGGACAATCCGGTACGCTTATTTTAGGCAACCATGTCAAAAATGTCGTTGCCTACGGCGGACAGCGCAGACTGGGGGATATTTTGTATTTTGCCACGGCGATGGAAAACGACGAGGCGTCCGAGGCACAATGAACCGGAGCGCGTTGGCTCTCTCCGGTTGGGAAAAACCGAAAAAAATAAAAATAAGAAAAATTCCGAAAAAGGCTTGACTCACGCCCGAAAGTGTGGTATAGTAATTGTACCTCGCATCGGGCGTGTTTTTTTTATGCGCCGATTTTTGCATATCATC
>ONWI01000158.1 GCA_900321515.1 uncultured Eubacteriales bacterium
ACCTGCAACAAGTACGGCATGACGATGGTATTCACCGGAATCCGACTCTTCCACCACTAAAGCGCCCACATGCGTTCGCTTAGTGAATAGATAATAGATAATAGATAATAGTGTCGGAGCGCTGCGCGCTGAATTGTAAAAATATTTTGGTTGTCGCGGCGCTTTGATTGTTATGTGATTCATTTTATTTCTGAAAATCAGCAAAGAAGGACTAACATGGAAAAATTGACATATCTGGTAGTCGGCGGCGGCGGAAGGGAACACACCATTATCCGCAAGCTGAAAGAAAGCCCCGACGTAGACAAAATTTACTGCACGCCGGGCAACGGCGGCATTTCCAAGGACGCGGAGGTCTTCGACGTAGCCGCGACCGACATTGACGGCGTCGTCGCGCTGGCAAAGAAGCTCGCTGTGGACTGCGTGTTCGTCGCGCCGGACGACCCGCTTGTCGCCGGCATGGTGGACGCTCTCACCGAGGAGGGAATACGCGCGTTCGGTCCCTGCAAAAGAGCCGCCATCATCGAGGGCAGCAAGGTTTTTTCCAAGGAACTGATGAAGAAGCACGGCATTCCCAGCGCGGCATATGAGGTGTTCAACGACCCGACAGCCGCTTTGGAATACATCAGGACCAACGACAGATATCCGGCGGTCATCAAGGCTGACGGACTCGCCCTCGGCAAGGGCGTTGTGATAGCCGAGAATTTCGATGAAGCCAAGGCGGCGATTCACTCCATCATGGAGGACAAAATATTCGGCAATTCGGGCAACAGCATCGTCATCGAGGAATTCCTGACCGGACCGGAGGTATCGGTTCTCGCCTTCACGGACGGCAAGTGCGTCAAGCCCATGGTTTCGTCGATGGACCACAAGCGCGTATTCAACGGCAATCTCGGTCCGAACACAGGCGGCATGGGCACCATCAGTCCCAACCCCTTCTACACCGATGAAATCGCGCGGGAGTGCATGGACAAAATATTCCTGCCGACCATAAACGCCATGAATGCCGAGGGCAGAACATTCAAGGGCTGCCTCTACTTCGGACTCATGATTACGCCGGACGGACCGAAGGTCATCGAATACAATTCCCGCTTCGGCGACCCGGAGGCGCAGGTGGTTCTGCCGCGCCTCAAGACCGATTTCTCCAAGATCATTCAGGCAATTATCGACGAAAATCTCTCGGACATCGACATCGAATGGGACGACGGAGCCTGCGCCTGCGTCATCATGGCATCGGGCGGATATCCCGGCAAGTACGAGAAGGGCATTCCGATAGAAGGTCTTGACCGCGACGGACAGGTGAATGGCGCTACCGTCTACCACGCCGGGACAAAGTGTTCGGAATTTGCCGGCGGCGGCTTCCTGACCAATGGCGGACGCGTGCTGGGTGTGACCGCGAAGGGCGCAACCTTAGACGAAGCGCTTGACAAGGCATATGCCGCGGTGGATAAAATTAAATTCAAAGGCGTCCACTTCCGCACGGATATCGGAAGAGCCTATAAAAAATAGTTTTTACAAATAAGCGGCAGGCTGCTCCAACCAAATGAAGCGGTCTGCCGTATTATGCTTTATTAAAAGGAGTGACAATGAAAATGAGTGACTTACAAGCCTGTCTTGACTGGTTGGAGGACGAATACCCAAACGAAGTCGATCTTTCCCCGCGAAAATGCGGCGATATGATTTTCGAAAAACTGCCTGAGCCGCTGAGAGAATTCTATTCCATATACGACAGCGCGGATTTTCCGTTCGGACATATCTTTTCACCGGAAGAGGCGCTGAATGACCCTGTTGCAAAGCAGGCATTCGGGGATGAATGGTTTGAATTTGGCTGTGACGATTATTTTTCTTTCTGGCTGTGCCGCTTTGAGCCGGACGGAGAAGGATTGTGGTTCGACCCGTGGGATCACGATTCCGAGACAGACCCGGAGCCGGCCTTTGCCGATCTTCCGACCTTCCTGCGCTGTCTGGCCGGGGAATATGAGGATACCGCGTGGTGAATTTATAAAAAACATCAGAAATCAGCCAGAATGCTGCCAATGTCGGTGAGGGGATGTTCGGGGAAATCTTTTATCGTTAGTCCCCGTGTCTCGATGAATTGCGTTATTGCTTCATAATCAGGGTGTTTAGAGAGGTCGCCGTTGAATATGATTTCGCCGCCGACCCTGCCCGAAGCCCCGCCCAAAAAACCGTATTGGAATCCGTCGAGATTCACGAAGCCCTGACTGATCGGCAGAACGTCGATGTCAGGGCATTTTTTTACAGCGCTGAAGATGCCGCGGTCCGCCGTAATGATGGAATGGCCGTCCACCACGACGCAATTGCATTTGGTATAGCCCTGATTTACGTTGATGAATGCAAGTCCGAGCGCCCGCGCTTCATGCAGCAGTGCGGGGGAAGAGTATTTCAGGTTATGGATGAAATATCCGTCGAGACAGACGGCGTTGAATTTAACATTATCCGGATATTTGCAGCCGATCTCGCGGCAGTCGCCGGAGAAGAGATGCGCGTGCCGGGTAACTCCCATTTTGCAGAAATAGATATCGGGGTGAGCGTCGACAGGGAGGTAAGTCCTGCCGCCCGGCGAAACCTGATGAACATTCATCCCGAGGGATTCAAGGTAATTAATGAGGAAATTGTCCGCGGAAAATGATACAAATAAGTTCTTCATGTTATAATCTCCTGAAAGTATCGTAAAGAAACAAATGAATGAATTTTTTAGATAAAATAATATTTAAATAATTAAACACAAAAGTATCGAATAAAAACTAAGCCAAAATAAAGCATGAATAAAAGCATGTATGTTAAAAGAAAAAAAGAATAGAATATGCATTATTGGAATTAAATTGCTTTTTGAGTATTGACATTTACAGAATGCTGTGATACAATTTCAAATGAAAGCTGTGTAATTGCACCACTTACGCATCTTTTGTTCAGCAGAGCAGATGATTATTCGTTTGTTCTGCTGTTCTTAATATCGGCGTGAATAAAACAATATAATATTATATATAAATCGGAGGAAAAAGCAAGAGCGATATCACTCAAAATAATTATAAAAGACAGAAGAAATCCGACTGCATAGCGTATTATCCGGAAATCGCCGCAGGATCAGGATTGGCGCGGGGCGCGGGCAGATAAAAGCTGGAGTCAATTGCCGAACCGAATGAATTTCAGGCGGAAATTCGCAACCCGAAGCAGCTTTTTGCCGCGCCGCCCGCGACGGGGAGCAATTACGGCGTTCGCCGTCCGCGCACTGAATTGAATCTCATTATTTCCGCCAGACATCCAAGCCGTCGCGCCCGGTACGCGGACGGCGAATGCCGTATTCAGCTCCGTGACGCGTGAATCGGGGCAAAAGCCCGGATTCGTGCGGCGGGTTTTATATATTTCAATAAACTGAAATCCGGGCGACGTTCCAGCCTTTATCTGCCCGCGCCCCGCGCCGGAGCTGGCTTCAATATTTCCCCGCGGTTAATAAACAAATTGTCTTTTCGATTAAAATGTCTGATTAACTGTTGACAAATGAGGCACTTTATGTTTTAATAGAATTTAAGCATGTTCCGGAGGTGATCGTGAATATCTTATGCTCTTTCTGAATGCTTTTTTTCAACTATTTCAAGTCAACAGCGCCTGGGCCGTTGAGAGCGGAATCTTACATGCTTTTTCTTTATTTACCGCTTAACGGCTGACGAGGGTGGAAGTTAATCGAATTTTCGGCGGATGCTTCCCGGCTTTGCAGAGAAGCTGCATATCGGCATACAAAATCGTCGGGTGACCGGCGTACAGAAGTGCCTTTACTCTGTCTATATTGGAGGTAATTTTATTATGTGCGGTATCGTTGGATACATAGGCAATAAGAATTCGACCGAGATCCTTCTGGACGGTCTGAAAAAACTGGAATACAGAGGTTATGATTCGGCTGGTGTGGCTGTCTTTGAGAACAGCGTGGTCAATGTCATCAAGGCTAAGGGTCGTATCAAAAATCTTGAGGACAAAATCGGCGGCAATGTCCCCAAGGGCGTCTGCGGTATAGGTCATACCCGCTGGGCGACTCACGGCGAGCCTTCCGATGTTAACAGTCATCCACACAGATGCGGCAAGGTCACGCTTGTCCACAACGGCATTATCGAGAATTATTCTGAGCTTAAAGAGCAGATGATTGCCGAGGGACGTGTGTTCCTCTCAGCCACGGATACCGAGGTTGCCGCTCAGCTCATCGACAAATATTACGATGGCGACCCGATCGACGCCATTTATATGGCGGTTGCCCGCATCCGCGGCTCCTATGCCTTCGGTATTCTGTTTGACGACTATCCGGAAAAGCTCTTTGCCATCCGCAAGGACAGCCCCCTGATCGTCGGAATAGGCGAGGGCGAGAATTACATCGCTTCCGACATTCCCGCGATTCTCAGCAGAACCAACAAGTATTATCTGCTGGATGAAAATGAACTCGCTGTGATCACTGCCGATTCCATCCGGATTCTCGGCGCGGACAGATCGCCTGTCCAGAAGGATGTCTTCACCGCTACTTGGGATGTTTCCGCGGCGGAAAAGGGCGGCTACGACCACTTCATGCTCAAGGAAATCAACGAACAGCCCAAGGTGCTGGCTGATACCATTCTCCCGCGCCTGAAGAACGGCGCAAAGGGAATATTCGCCGAGGAAATGCCTGACATTTCCAAGATTAAGCGCCTTCATGTCGTCGCCTGCGGCAGCGCGCTCCACGCCGGCATGGTGGGCAGACATATGATCGAGCGTATCGCAAGGATTCCGGTTATGACCGAAGTTGCTTCGGAATTCAGATATTCCAGTCTGCTCTTTGAGGAGGGCGACGCGGTGGTGGTCATCTCCCAGAGCGGCGAGACCGCCGACACCCTGGCTGCCCTGCGAATCGCCAAGAAGCGCGGCATCCCCACGATTGCCATCGTCAATGTCGTCGGCTCGACCATCGCACGCGAGGCGGACATCGTGCTCTATACATGGGCGGGTCCCGAGATTGCCGTCGCCACCACCAAGGCTTACACCTGTCAGGTCGCCGTCATGCTGATGATGGCGCTGCGGTTTGCCGGTGAACGCGGCACGGTCAGCGACGCGGAACTCGAGCGCTATTCTGATCTGCTCAGGCAGATTCCCGACGTTGTCGCCGGGGAACTCAAAAACGCGGATATCTACAGAGAAATGACCGAGAGCTACAAGGACTGCGAGGACCTTTTCTTCATAGGCAGAGGCTACGACTGCGCGCTCTGCTGGGAGGCTTCCATCAAGCTCAAGGAAATCTCTTACATTCACTCCGAGGCTTACGCCGCCGGCGAACTGAAGCACGGCACCATTTCGCTCATCGAGCCGGGAATGCCGGTCATCGCCATCGCTTCGGGCGACCAGCTCTTTGAAAAGACCGTCAGCAACGTCAAAGAGGTCAAGGCGAGAGGCGCTAAGGTTATCCTCCTTTGCAAGGAGGGCGCAGCCGTTGACAGCACCATCTATGACCACAAGATAGAAGTTCCCGATGTGGACGAATTTATCCGTCCCATCGCCGCGATTGTCCCGCTCCAGATATTCGCCTATTACACCGCCGTCGCGAGAGGCTGCGACGTTGACAAGCCCAGAAATCTCGCCAAATCCGTCACGGTTGAATAATCAAGCTGCATTCAATGGCGGCTGGAAAGCGCACATTTTTATTGGTGTTTTTGTTGGGTTGGTTTTTATTATTTTAGAATTTTGCCATTTTTTGCATATCATTTGTGTCTATTACTTTTTCTTTTGTTTCTTTTGCTTTTTCTCTTTGATTTTCTATTTTAATTTGTCTTTGGTTTTTATTGTGTTGTTTTCATAATTTTTTGTCTTTTTCGTGTGCTTTTCAGTCTGCTTTTGATGAAACACCGTCTGTTCCTGTGTATTCCATGGGAACGGCGGTGTTTTTTTTTTCGGAAAATGCCAATTGCCTATTGACATCTGATGAATATATGATATAATAAACACATGAATAGATGTTCATATATTGAATGGAGCGATTGCAATGGACCCTGTTGAGAATGATTATAATGATACGGACGCTGAGTTTTATGAGGAGGCTGTCGGTTCGGGCGAATCCCACGGGGATTATGTAAACCTTGTGCGGGGGGATATGTACGATGTTGACAGAGTGTACGACTTAGCGGAGCTTTTCAAGATATTCGGCGATTCCACGCGGCTGCGCATCATGTCGGCGCTGCTCAATCACGAGCTGTGCGTCTGCGATATCTCCGAGGTGCTGGAAATGAACCAGTCGGCAATATCCCACCAGCTCCGGGTGCTGCGGACGGCAGGGCTTATCAAGGTGCGGCGCTGCGGCAAATCGGCATTTTATTCGCTCGACGACGACCATGTGAAGAAGATCATCGAGATGGGCTTTGAGCACATCAACGAGAAGGACTGACGGGAGGATTTCTCAATGGAAAAAATCAGATATACGCTGGAGAATCTCGACTGCGCGGGCTGCGCCGCAAAGGCAGAAGCCGCCGTCAACAAGGCGCCGTGGATAGAAAAGGCGACCGTCGATTTTATGAACAAGCGGCTGACTGTGCATCTGAGCGACATCAATCCCAATGCCGACAGTGACATCCAGAAGATCATTGACAGCGTGCTTGTGGGCGTGAATGTGGTGCTGTATGAGGGGGATGACGATTCCTCCAAAGGGGCGAAGAAGCGCAGCGGACACGGAGAGAGCTGCGAAGGCGAGGCGTGCTCCTGCGGGCATGAAGGTCATGCTCACGAACACGGCGGCGAGGAAGACGAAAGGGTTATGCTTGTCACGACCATTCTCGCGCTCGTCGCGGGAGCAGTCGGAATCGCCGCGCATTTCATCGAATTCCCCGCGCATGAGACTGTGTCGGCGGCGGGGTATATTGCGGCGATACTTTTGGCGGGCTACGACGTCATGATAAACGGCGTCAAGTCGGTATTTAAATTAAGGCTGGACGAGAGCGCGCTCATGGCAATTGCCATGGTGGCGGCGGCAATTCTGGGCGAATTCTTCGAGGGCGCTATGGTCGCGGTGCTCTACCGCATAGGCGAATGGCTGGAGGACAAGGCAGTGGACAATTCGCGCGAGAGCATAGAGGCGCTCGCCGAGATACGCCCCGATACGGCAAACGTCAGGAGAAGCACAGGGGTGGCGGTCATCCGCGCCGAGGAAGTGGAGACAGGCGAAACCATTCTGATACGCCCTCACGAGAGAATCCCGCTCGACTGTATCGTGACGGAAGGCACATCGGACATCGACAGTTCGGCGCTCACCGGGGAATCGCTCCCCATCGCCGCGGAACCCGGCAGCGAGCTGCTGAGCGGCATGATGAACGGCGACGGTTCCCTTACGGCAAGAGTCACCAGCAATTACGAAAATTCCGCCGCGGCGAGGATCATCAGGCTTGTCACCGAATCCTCCGAGAACAAGGGCAGCGCCGAGAAATTCGTGACGCGTTTTGCGGTGGTATATACTCCGATCGTTGTGGGACTTGCTCTGCTGATCGCGGTGGTTCACCCGCTGCTGGGCTTTGGCGGATGGAGGGAATTTATATTCCGCTCGCTGACCTTCCTTGTGGCTTCATGCCCGTGCGCAATCGTGATTTCGGTGCCGCTTGCGTTCTTCTCGGCGATAGGCGGCGCGTCAAGGATGGGTGTGCTGGTCAAGGGCGGCAACTTCGCCGAACAGCTCGCCAAGGCGCGCGCCATCGCGTTCGACAAGACCGGCACGGTCACCGAGGGCAAGCCGAGGGTGCATGAAATCATCCCCGGTGAGGGCTTCACGGCGGAACAGACCGCGCAGATGGCGGCGGCTGCTGAGATAAATTCAGTCCATCCCTACGCTCAGGCAATCAGGGAGTATGCCGGCGCGGTCGAGAATATCACCGAATATAAAAATTACTGCGAACTTGCGGGACACGGCGTTCTCTGCGAGGACTCGGACGGCAGACAGATTCTCTGCGGCGGCGGCAAGCTGATGAGGAAGTACGGCATAGAGATTCCGGAGGGAAAAAGCGCGCAGGCCTATGTGGCTTGCGAAGGCAGACTCGCGGGGCGCATCTTCATAAGCGACAGCTCGAAGGCGGGTGTGAAAGACACCGTCGCTGAGCTGAAGGCACTCGGAGTCGACGAACTGACCCTGCTCACAGGCGACGGCTATGACAGCGCGCGTCTGGTTGCCGAAAGCGTGGGAATCGAGAACTTCCGCGCGGAGCTTCTTCCGGAGAACAAGGTGGAGGAAATCGGGAAAATGAAGTCGCGCGGACTGGTGACCGCGTTCGTCGGCGACGGAATCAACGACGCGCCTGTGCTTGCCTCGGCTGATGTGGGCATAGCGATGGGACTTGGTTCCGGCGCGGCGATTGAGGCAGCGGACATGGTGCTTTCCTCCGATAATCTTTCCGCCCTGCCGGGAGCGATACGGCATTTCCGTCAGGCAATGGGCGTCATCAGGTTCAACATAGCCTTTGCGCTTGCGGTCAAGGCGGCAGTGCTTATCGCGGCGGCGTTCGGATACGCTCCGATGTGGGCGGCGGTCTTTGCCGATGTGGGCGTATGCCTGATATGCGTGGCAAACGCTTCGAGGCTTATCCAGCCGAAGAAATGATTTATGTTACAAACCATACAAACCATACAAACGCAAAATCCGTGCGGCGGAAGGGCTGCGCGGTTTTTTGCATTTTCTTTTACAATATAATGCTTGCATTTTAATAAGGCATAAGCTATAATATTTCGGATAATATGTTTAATGGGAAGTATGCCCTGATTTTTGAATTATCAAGGAAGGTATGTATATGGGATTCTTTAGTACGTTAGGCGACACGAGACAGATGCTGCTGTATGTCCTCACAATGGTGCTGATGATAGGCTTTATCATGCCGGTGCATGAGTGCGCCCACGGCCTTATGGCAAAGGCGCTCGGCGACGATACCGCCGAACGCGCCGGAAGGCTCACACTCAATCCGATGGCGCACCTCAATCTTTACGGCGCGCTGCTGATGTTCCTCATCGGCTTTGGCTGGGCGGAACCCGTGCCGGTCAATCCCGTGCGCTTCCGCAACCAGAAGCGCCGACAGGGATATATGGCGCTTGTCGCCTTTGCGGGACCGCTCTCCAATCTGATTATGGCTTTGCTGGGCGCCGTCATCTACCGGGCGGGACTCTGCTTTGATATGAACGCGGATTTCTATTTCGCGTTCAGCTATGTGATGATGTATATTGTCATTCTCAATGTGGGGCTTGCGGTATTCAATATGCTGCCGATAATGCCGCTCGACGGTTCCCGCATACTCAACTGGATCATGCCCGACAGGCTGATGTACAAGATCGAGCACGCGCTCAGCCGGGTCAATCCTATTGTATATCTTGTGGCATTCTTTGTGATTATGCGACTCATCAGCGGTCCGCTGTGGGCTGTGGAGTACGCGCTCTTCGAGTGGATAATCGGCGGCGCGGACTGGATATTCAATCTGTTCGGCCTGACCATATGACGGAATCCCCGTCAGAAGCGAGTGTCTGAATCATGGAAAGAACCGAGAAGATATCCTATAAATTAGACGTGTTTGAAGGTCCGCTCGACCTGCTGCTTTTCCTCATATCCAAAAACAAGCTCAATATCTACGATATTCCCGTGGCGGAGCTGCTGGAGCAGTACATGCAGCACATCGACCTGATGCGGCTGGAAAACATGGACGTTTCCAGCGAATTCCTCACCATGGCGTCGAGGCTGGTCTACATCAAGACCGCGATGCTCCTGCCCCGCAAGGAGGAAGCCGAGGAACTCAAGAAGGAACTCAGCGGCGAACTTATCGAGTATCAGCTCTGCAAGCGGATGGCGGGCAAATTGGCGGAAAAGGTGAGCTTCGACGGCTTCACGCGCCGTGAGATGAAGATAAGCCACGACCCGACCTACAGCCGCAGCCACGACGCGCGGGAGCTTGTGAAGGCTTATGTCAACGCAGTGGGGAGGGGACTGCGCAAAAAGCCGCCCTCCAAGGAGAATTTCCGCGCGATTGTGGGCAAGAAAATAGTGTCGGTCACCGAACGGGTCGGCTTCGTGCTCAAGAGCATATACAAATCAAAGCGGCTGAAATTTTCGACGCTCTTTGAGCGCGCCGATTCACGCAGCGAGCTGATAGCGACATTTCTCGCGGTGCTGGACCTCATACGCAGCCGCAAGGTCAATATCGACGACAACAACATTATGACGATTAATGAGAGTGGTGGACGCAATTGGAAGCAATCAGACTCAGAGCAACAGTAGAGGCTATGATATTCGCCGGGGGCGACCCCGTGAGCTGCGAACGTATGGCCGATGTGCTGGGTGTGGAAAAGAATACGATAGACAGCGTCTGCGGCGAACTTAACGATTTTTATGAAAACAGCGGCTCCGCGCTGCGCATTGTGAAGATGGGCGGGCAGTACCAGATGACCACCCGCGACGAATACGCCCCGATAATCCGCACGCTTCTCGACCTCAAGAAGGACGCTCCGCTCTCGGGCGCGGCGATGGAAGTTCTCGCGGTGATAGCCTACAATGAGCCCGTGACCAAGAATTTCATCGAACGTGTGCGCGGAGTGGACTGTTCGGGCGTGGTCAACACCCTGCTTGCCCGCGGACTCATCGAGGAACGCGGCAGGCTCGACCTTCCCGGCAGACCCATGCAGTATGCCACCAGCCCGAATTTCATGCGCTGCTTCGGTCTGGAATCCATGGGCGAACTGCCCGAAATCCCCGACGAAACCGAAGCCAATCTTCAGATTACCCTCGAGGAGGCTATGCAGGGCGCGAGGGAAGAATCGGAAGCAACAGAGTAGGGTAAGTAGAAAAAAAGAGAGCTCACAGGGCGGTGATGCGGTTGATTGTTTTAAAAATCCTTCTTTTTTTGCTGAAAATAATCGGCTGGCTTCTGCTGATAATCATAACGGCGCTCCTTGCGGCGATGTGCGTTCCGGTGCATATTCAGGTGAAGTATGAGCCGGAGGTGACGTTCCGACTGCGGTATTTTTTCCATACGTTCTACATCGCGGGCGAAAGTCCGCCTCTTGAGCCGCCCGGAGTCATCCGCAGGGCATTGGCTGCGGCGGGGAAATTTCTGCTGACAGTGATTTATCTGATAAAGACCGCGTTCTCGGCGGCATCCCGATGGATAAAAAAGCTGTTCGCCCGGCTGCTGTCCAGAATCCGCCGGAAACCTAAGCAGAAGAAACCCGCCCCCCCGCGCAAGAAACCGGAGGAAAAAAAGCAGAGCTTCTTCGGCGCGCTCAGAGAACAGCGCGGATTCTTCGGCGCGCTGCAATTCTTCGCGGACGCGGGCAGGATGCTCGGCGGCGCGGTGGCGAAGGTTTACCGCGGAATCAGAATAGATGCGCTTGTGCTTCACGCGTCGGTTTCGGGCGATGACGCCGCCGACACAGCCATTCTGTACGGCAGGATATGCGCGGCGGCATTCCCGGCGCTCTCGTTCCTGCTGGGCAGCACGCGCGGCTACGACCCCGCCTCTCCCCGCACGCGCGACATAGAGATAGTCCCCGATTATGCCGGGGAGGGCATAAAGATATATCTCATCGGGGAGTTTACGGTATTCCCGATACTCATGATAGGAAATCTGCTGTGGGCAGTGATAAAATTCGCCGTCGCACAGATAAAACTTACATCTGCGCTTAAAAAAGAAAAATCCATGGAATAATTCAAGAAAGGTCTGAAAAAAATGAATCCAGAAGAGAAAAAGACCCCGGAAGCGGACACCCCCGAAAAAGCAAAGACTCCCGTACATCCCATCAAAGGCATGATGGACACTACTTTGTCCAAAATAAAGGAAATGGTGGACGTTTCCACCATCATAGGCGAGCCGATTGTCAACGGCGAGACAACGATCATTCCGATTTCCAAGATGTCCTACGGCTTCGCCTCGGGCGGTTCGGACTTCGACGGCAAGTCGGGACACCGGTGCTTCGGAGGCGGAGGCGGCGCGGGAGTCACCGTGCAGCCCGTGGCGTTCCTTGTGATTACTCCCGCGAACGTCCGCCTGCTCCAGATTGACAACAACATGAATTCGCTCGACAAGGCTGTGGGAATGATTCCCAATCTGGTCGATCAGGTCAGCAGTCTCCTCGCCGGCGTCAAGGACAAGAAAAAGGACGAAGAACCGGAGGTCGGCAAGGAAATGGCGGAAAAGGCGGAGCCTCTCACGCTTGACGAAGAGATTTCCGAATGATTCACTTTCCCGCGGAACAAAAGTTCAAGGGAAACAATGCCGTTATTCTCCTGATTTTTTCAGGGAATATCCGGCCCGTGCCGGCAAAGACTACACATAAACGATTGTGTTTTTTACGATATGAAGGCAGGGTGTTTTATGGATTACAATAAAGGCATTCACAATAAAAAGACCGGATTGCTCAAAAAAACCGCCGCGCTGGCAATTGCCGCCGCAATGATGACCGCATTTGCCTTTTCGGTCAGCGCGGGAGGGAATCCCGTCCCGGCGTCGGGCAATTCGGCATATGATATGAGAACCTCGAAGCGAACCACCACGACCCGGACGTCCTCCTCCGAATCCCCGGAGACCACGGAGTCCACCACAGCCACCACGCAGGCTTCCACGACAACCACCACGAAGCCCACAGGTTCCGAGCTGAATGAGAATACCGTCGAGGACGCTGTGCAGACCGCCACGGAATTGAACGAGGACGGCACTCCCAAAATCACCGCCGGTTCGGCGTGCATTATGGACTGCGATACGGGAATGGTGCTTTACGGTATCAATGAGAATCAGCAGATGCCCATGGCGAGTACGACCAAGATCATGACCTGCATTCTGGCGCTGGAGAGCGGGGACATCGGGCGCACCATCACCGTCACCGACGAGTGCATGAGACTGCTCGACGGCACCAAGATAGGACTTCAGACGGGCTACAAGATCACCATGCACGACCTCTGCGTCGCCATGATGATGTATTCCGGCAACGACGCCGCGAATACCGCCGCGGTCGCTGTGAGCGGCAGCATAGAGGCGTTCGTCTCGCTGATGAATGAGAAGGCGACGCAGCTCGGTATGCTCAATACCCATTTTGATACCCCGTCCGGACTGGATCAGTTCTCGGACGGCGCGCATTATTCCACAGCGTTCGATATGGCGCTTCTGGGCAGGTATGCCATGCAGAATCAGGATTTCCGCACTATCGTCGCCTTCAGGGTGAGGGATATTTACTATGACGATTTCCCGAAGGGCCGCAGGATGGTAACCCACAATTATCTCCTTCAGGGGCAGCAGTACGGCTACGAGGGCTGCGACGGCATCAAGACCGGCGTTACCAATCTCGCCGGACAGTGCCTTGTGTCGCATGTCACGTCGAAGGAGGGACTGAGCCTCGTATGCGTCACGCTCAACAACCTCAACCGCTGGAGCGACCACAAGACGCTCTACAATTACGCCAAGAGCCTGTACGAACAGGTTCCGGTGGATCCGGATATATCGTCGTTTGACTCGACGGTAGTGGGAGGCAACCGCAAGCATGTCCATGTGGAATGCAAGCCGGACGCGGTATTCAACGTGCTGAAATCCCAGTCCAAGGACGTGGTGCGCGAAGTGGTGTGCGACCAGTTCATCTACGCCCCGATCTGTAAGGGCGATGTGGTGGGACATCTGCGCTATTCGGTCAACGGCATTACAATCGCCGATTATCCGATTACCGCCACCGAAGATATACGTTCGGTCACCAACGGCTGGTTCACGGACTATGTGAGGGCGATAGAAGAGCGCGTGCGTTCGCAGAAATAAAAAGCGGGCGGAAGAAATAGGAAAAGTAAAGAATAAAGAAAAAGAAAAAGAAAGCGCGCAGCGCCAATAATGGGGTCCAGGGGGCAAGGCTCCCTGGCGGGTGCAGGGCAGCGCCCTGCCGGGGCGGTGGGGCAGAGCCCCACGAGCCCGGCGAAGCCGGGCGAGCGAGCCGCGCCCGGAAAAAAAACGGGGTCGGGCGAATGCAGAAGCAGCAAAATTTTCAATGCGCCCTGCCCCGAATTGCGCGCTTTATAACTTTTTTGAATACCATTGAAGGAGAATCAGAATGGCAGAAAAAATCAGGCTTCAGAAGCTGATAGCCGACTGCGGGATAGCCTCGCGGCGCAAGGCGGAACAGCTTATCGCCGAGGGCAAGGTGCGTGTCAACGGCAGAGTCGCCGGGATAGGCGACAAGGCTGACCCGGTGAACGACAAAATTACCGTCGGCAGCCGCAGGCTGCTGCCGCAGACCAGCCGGAAGGTTTACATAATGCTGCACAAGCCGCGCGGCTTCGTCACTACGATGGACGACGAGATGGGTCGGAAATGCGTCGCGGAGCTTGTGAACAATATCGAACAGAGAGTGTTCCCGGTGGGTCGTCTTGACCGCGACAGCGAGGGACTGCTGCTGATGACCAACGACGGCGATTTTGCCAACAGGATATCCCACCCGCGCAGCCATGTTTCCAAGACCTACCGCGTCACCGTGCGTCAGCAGGTCACGGAGGAGATGCTCGCGAGGCTCGCGGAGGGACTTATGATAGACGGACAGATGACGCTTCCCGCCGACGTCAACCTCATCACCAAAGAGGAAAACCGCAACGTGATGCAGATTACGCTCTACGAAGGGCGCAACCGGCAGATCCGCAAGATGTGCGAGGAACTGGGGCTGGAAGTCATACGCCTCAAGCGCACGGCTGTGGGCAATGTGAAGCTCGGTATGCTCAGACCCGGCGACTGGCGCGACCTGAGCGACGACGAACTGCGTTCGCTGATGGCTTCGGCGCAGATATCCGCCGCCCGTCAGAAGAAGGCGGCAAAGGCGTCCGAGAACGCACCGTATAAAAGGAAAAAACAAGGAAGGTAATATTACTATGCTGGAAATACATCCGCTGACCGACGAACAGGAGTTGATCGACTACCTGACCCGGAATAATCTGCCCGAGGACGCCGCCGTGCTCAGAGCATACGAAAACGGCGGGGCGACAGGCAACCTGTCGCTCACCCTTGAGACACAGCCCAATGCCGACGGCGCTATGAGGGCATTCCTGAAGATCAACACATTTGAATATCCCGATGACTTCACCTGCGAACTGATGCTCCGCGCAGCCGCCTCGTTTGCGTTCAACCGCATGATTCCGGAGGTCAGGGCGGATTCCTCCATGAAAAACCCCATTTTTGAAAGAATGGGCTTTGCCGATGACGGAAAATATTTGACAATTGCTACACAAAATGTGGTGCATTTCTGTAAAAAATAGGGAATTTGTGCCATCAGGTAAAATAATCCCTTGTATATGATGAAGATGTGTAATATAATTAGGTTGTATTATTAATTGATTACAGTGGGGGAGTAGGGCTTTGCATTCGACAAAGGCTCATCTTGCCCATGCTGTTTTGAATTGTAGGAGGTTCAGCAATGAGTTTAGAAAGCAAATTGCAGGAGGTTCGCGATACAAAAGCCGCCGTCAAGAATACGGTTGCGTTCGACCGCCTCGCAAAGCTCTTTGACGAGGGCACAATGGTGGAATTCGATTCGCTGGTCAAATCCGAGGGCGGTCTCGCCGAGGTCGTCACGGCATACGGCACGGTGGACGGTCTGCCGGTTTACGCCTTCGCGCAGAACGGCGACGTTACGGGCGGCGCTATCTCCAAGGCGCAGGCGCGCAAGATCAAGAAGGTCTATGATTTCGCCGCCAAGACAGGCGCTCCCGTCATCGGCATATACGATTCACAGGGCGCGCGTCTCAAACAGGGCGGCGCGATTCTCGCGGCGTACGGCGACATGCTGCTCTGGAGCAGCAGTCTGTCCGGCGTTGTCCCCCAGATATCGGTCATAGCCGGCACCTGCGTCGGCACCAATGCCCTCATAGCAAGCTGCGCCGACATCGTGATCGCCGTCAAGGACGTAGATTTCGGCATAGAGACCAACGGCAGCGAGCGCAAGAGCGAGGATGTGGGCGAGAGCGTACATATTCTCACCAAGACCATTGACGACGCGCTTGCAAAGGTGCGCACACTCGTTGCGATGCTCCCCTCCAACAATCTGAGCGCGGCTCTCAGCGTGGATTTCAGCGAACCCACCGTTTCGGGCGACGAACTTGACGCGGTTTCCGCCGCCGTCGGCACCGAGACGCGGGTAATATCCTACATCATCGCGGGCATCGTGGATGAGGGAAGCCTTGTGGATTTCCAGACCGGTCACGGCAGAAGCGTGCTGACCGGACTTGCCACCGTCAACGGACAGACCGTGGGCGTTGTCTCCACCAGAAGCCGCTACAACAGCGGCAAGATGGACGCAAACGGCGCTGCCAAAGCGGCTCGTTTCGTCCGGTTCTGCGACGCCTTCTCGATTCCGGTCATCACTCTGGTCGATACCTACGGCTTTGAAACCGTGCGCGACGCCGCCAAGCTGATGCACGCCTACGCCGAGGCGACAACCGTCAAGATGGCTATCATCATCGGCGCGGCATACGGTCCCGCCTTCGTGGCTCTGGCAGGACGCGCCGCAAACGCCGATTTCACCGTGGCGTGGCCCAACGCGGTCATAGCTCCGCTTGCGCCCGAGACATTCACCGCCATCATGTACAACGACGAGCTGAAGGGCGTTGAAAACCCGATTGCCAAGCGCGCCGAGATAGAGGACGATTACCGGAATACCCTCGCTTCTCCCGCGGCGGCAGCTTCCGAGGGATACATCGACGATGTGATTGCGCCCGCCGATACCCGCGCCACAGTGGTTGCGGCTCTCGATATGCTTGCTTCCAAAAAGGTCTCCCGTCTGCCCAAGAAGCACTCCAACATTCAGCTTTAATTATTGCGTTGCATTAATGTGACATAATTGACATATCTGACATATATCAGGAGGAATTATCCATGAAGAATTTGAAGATTACCGTTAACGGCGTTGCATATGACGTACAGGTGGAAGAGGTCAGCGGCGACAGCGCACCCGCAGCTCCCGCAGCTCCCGCAGCTCCGGCTGCTCCGGCAGCGCCCAAGGCTCCCGCCGCCCCCAAGGCTCCCGTCGCGGGCGAGACCGTCAATTCCCCCATGCCCGGCACGGTGCTTGAGGTTCAGATCAAGCCCGGCGATTATGTGAAGTCGGGCGACACCCTTCTCGTGCTCGAAGCCATGAAGATGGAAAACGCCATTGCCGCGCCGAAGGACGGCAAGGTGGTCGAGGTCTACGTCATCAAGGGTCAGACCGTCGAATCCGGCACCGCACTTGTCACAATAGGCTGATCGCTGACGGGAGGCAATAGTATGGCAAAAATCAAAGTAACCGAGACGGTGCTGCGCGACGCGCACCAGTCGCTTATCGCTACCAGAATGACGACCGAGGAAATGCTCCCCATGCTTTCCGATCTCGACAAGGTGGGATTTCATTCTCTGGAATGCTGGGGCGGCGCGACATTCGACGCCTGCCTGCGCTTTCTCAATGAGGATCCGTGGGAGCGCCTGAGAACCATCCGCAAGGCTTGCCCCAACACCAAGCTGCAAATGCTCTTCCGCGGGCAGAATATGCTGGGCTACCGCCATTACGCCGACGACGTTGTGGAATACTTCGTCCAGAAGTCCATCGACAACGGCATAGACATCATGCGCATATTCGACGCGCTCAACGATATCAGAAACCTCGAAACCTCCATCAACGCCGCGAAGAAATACGGCGGACATGTTCAGGGCTGCATTTCCTATACGACCGGACCGGTCTTTACGCTTGAATATTTCACCAAATACGCCAAGACGCTGGAGGACACCGGCGCGGATTCGATCTGCATCAAGGATATGGCAGGTCTGCTGACTCCCTATGGCACATACGATCTCGTCAAGGCGCTCAAAGAGACGGTCAAAATACCGATTCAGCTGCATACGCATTACACATCGGGACTTGCGTCCATGTCCATGCTGAAGGCAATCGAAGCGGGCGTTGACGTAATCGATACCGCGATGTCACCGATGGCTCTGGGAACTTCGCACCCCGCGACGGAGTCGATGGTTGCGGCTCTGCAGGGCACGGAATACGACACGGGTCTTGACCTGAATCTGCTCGCCGGCATCCGTGATTATGTGGAAACGCTGCGCCAGAAGTATCTCGGCAGCGGCCTGATGAATCCGAAGGTGCTGGAGGTTGACTCCAAGACGCTGCTTTACCAGGTGCCGGGCGGCATGCTCTCCAACCTCGTTTCGCAGCTCAAGGAAGCGGGCAAGCTCGACAAGCTCAGCGACGTGCTCAACGAAGTGCCGCGCGTGCGCGAGGACGCGGGCTATCCGCCGCTTGTCACTCCGACGTCGCAGATCGTCGGCACGCAGGCAGTGCTGAATATCATCACCGGCGAACGCTACAAGATGACCACCAAGGAATTCAAGGGACTGGTCCAGGGCAAATACGGCAGAACGCCCATGCCCATCGATCCGGCATTCCGCAAGAGCATCATCGGCGATCTCGAACCCATCGACTGCCGTCCCGCCGACCTCATCCAGCCGGAACTTGACGTTTTGCGCGACGAAATGACCGAATATCTCGAGCAGGAAGAGGATGTGCTCTCCTACGCCTGCTTCGGACAGGTTGCCACCAAGTTCTTCCAGAACCGCAGGGACGCTCTGTACGGCATAGACAGCGCGCATTTCAACTCGGCGGAGAAGGTTCATCCGGTCTGATTTTTCACTTTTCCATTTTACGCAATCTCCTCCGATGTTTTTTGTCCTTCCGGCAGAAGAATATCGGAGGATTTTTCGGCTTTTCAGAAATATCATTTCGACTGAACCAACCGTTTTGGCAAAAACGAGGTTATATATATGAAAAACGGAGGTGCTTTATGATGAAATTACAGAAGGTGGAACACTATGAGCCGGGCTACGGCGAAGGCACGCAGAGCGGTTCACTCAGGAAGGCGGTAATCGCCACCGCGGCAGCCGCGGCGATGGTGGGAGGACTGACCGGCTGTTTCGACAATTCGATTTCCGGCGACATGGAATACCGTCCCACGCAGTACGACGGATATATGGTGGTGGAGGGCGTTTCGGATTCGGATGTATCGGGGTCGGACAGGCAGGGCGCCTGCTCATCGGATGACGAAACCGTGACGCTCGACGGAGATATTGCCTATGTGCCGTCCGGCGATTGAGGTAAGTCAATGAACATCTCGCTTATCCTCACCAGACAGTGCAACCTGCGGTGCAAATACTGCTTTGAGACGCATGAGAATGCATTCATGTCCGAGGAAACCGCGCTCAAAGCCATCGACATGGCAGTGAACGGCGGCGGCAGGCATGTCGGCGTGTCCTTCTTCGGGGGCGAACCGCTGCTCTGCAAGGGGCTGATTTACAGATGCGTGGAGTATTCCAAACGGTTTGCCGGTGTCAGATTCAGTTGGAACATGACCACCAACGGACTTCTGCTGGACGGGGAATTTCTGGAATTTGCCCGGGACGAAAACATAGATGTCGCCATGTCCCATGATGGGCTTATGAGCCGCGTCAACCGGCTGTATCCGGGAGGGAACGACTGCCTTGCCCTGCTCGACGAAAAGCTGAGGCTGCTGCTGCAATACCGCCCCGAAGCGTTCATCATGGCGACGGCAACGCCCGGCACGGCGGGAATGGTTTACGATTCGCTGGAACACCTGACAGATATGGGCGCAAGGCGCTTCAATTTAGCCATAGATTCCCGCCCCTGCGCCGGCTGGGACGACGACAGCATGGATATATTATCCGGACAGCTCGGGCTGCTGGGCGATATGATATGCGAATATTTCACTCGCGGCAGGGACATTTATTTCAATCCCTTCGAGGAAAAAATTCTCGCGCTCACAAAGGACCGCCCCTGCCATGTCTGCCGGCTGGGTATGCGCAAGCCTTACGTTGACTGGGACGGCAGCGTCTACCCCTGCATTCAGTTCGGCGGGGTCGCGGAATACCGCATGGGCAGCGTGGGGGAGGGGATTGACCCGGTGAAGCGGGAGTCGATCTACCGCGCAAGCCTGCGCAAGCCGTCCTTCTGCGAAGGCTGCGCCCATCAGAAGCGCTGCGTCAACGACTGTGCCTGCCTGAATTACCAGCAGTGCGGCGATATGTCTCAGGTCAGCGGCGAAGAGTGCAGATACCAGCGGATTCTCATCACGCGCGCCGACGAAATGGCGAGGAAGATGTTACTCGCCGACGAAAACCGCTTCATAGACAGATATATCAAAACCTGAAAAACAAGGTTCCGATATCGCAGAAAAAAGCGATGGGAGCCTTGATTTTTTCGTTGCATTTTTAATAATTATCTGGTAGAATAATATTTACAGTGTTTTTTTTGATGCGCCGCGCTTTTGTGGAAGTGCGGCGTGCGGAACGATTCGGGGGGTTGATGGAATGACGCAGCAAAGGAAAAACGGAATGAGAAATCCCGCCAGTCAAAAGAACATTCTCAGATCGGCGGTCGAAATTCTGTTTCTTCCCACTTCAATTCTTTACATGGAGATAATGGCAAAACTCAAGCTTTTCGACAGCGTCTTTGACGGCACATTTGTGTATATGCTTGTCATGTCGTCGGCGATGGGATTTTTGCTGAGTTTTGCCGCGATGCTCTTTGCGGGCAAAGGAAGGCGTATCTTTTACGGCGTGATACTCGCTGTGCTGGCGGTGTGGTTTTCCTTCCATGTCAGCTACTACGGCAATTTTCACACATTCTTTTCGTGGCAGACGCTCGGACAGGCCAAGGACGTGACGCAGTTCTGGCGGGAGGCAATCGTCGCGGCGCAGAACGTCTGGTATGTGATACTGGGATTCTTTGTGCCTTTTGTCATCATGTGCGCGATAGGCATTCTGCTTGTCCCGGACGGGAGCGGAAGGAATCTTCCCCTCGCGGGCGTGTCGCTCGGGGCATTCGCCGCGCTGTATCTGCCGATGCTCATTCACATCAACCGCACGAAGGAACGCACCGACGAATACACGCCTTACTATTATTATACATATCTGCAAAGCGATCTTGACGCGAGCTTCCGTTATTACGGGATAGTCACCGCCACGCGGCTTGACATAAAGCAGCTTGTTTTCGGCGCGCCGGTCGAGGTGATCGACATCGACGACCCCGGAGCGGGCATAATCTCGGATTCGGACAGTTCCGTCGAATACGGCTGGAATATGATGGACATAGACTTCGACAGGGCGGCGGCATCCACTGACAATAAGCTGCTCAAAAAAATGGACGAGTATTTCAGCAATATCCAGCCCACCCGCAAGAATCCATATACCGGCATGTTCGAGGGCAAGAATCTGGTATTCATCACCATCGAGGGCTTTACGGACAAGATAATAGACCCGCAATTCACGCCGACGCTCTATAAGATGTCCACCGAGGGCTTTGTGTTTACCAACTTCTACAATTCCGTCTGGGGCGGAAGTACAGCCAGCGGCGAATATTCCAACCTGACCGGCAACTTCTACCAGAACGCGAGCTGTCTGGAAAAGAGCGGCAGCACCTACCAACCCTTCACGCTTGCCAATCAGCTTGCGAAGCGGGGATATGTGAACCTCGGCTACCACAACAATTCCTACACCTATTACGCGCGGCAGCTTTCACACCCGAATTTCGGGTACAAGTGGAAGGGCATCGGCAACGGGCTGAAGCTCAAAAGCGACTGCTGGCCGCGCTCCGACAAGGAGATGGCGGAGGCGACCGTAGGTGAATACGCGGGGCTTGACAAGCCGTTCCACGCCTATTACATGACGGTCAGCGGACACGCCAATTACACCTTCGCGGGCAACATGATGTCGATGTGGCACAGGAACGATCTGCCGGATTGGGTCAAAAAATATCCCGGGGACGTGCAGGCATACTTCGCCTGCGAGTACGAATTCGAGCTTATGCTTCAGGTGCTTGTCGATGAACTCGAAAAAGCCGGCAAGCTTCAGGACACCGTGTTTGCCATGGCGGCGGATCATTATCCCTACGCGCTGAGCGACGAGGGACTTGCGAAGCTCTACGGCATTCCGAAATCGAATATCCGCAATAATTTTGAGCTATACCGCAACGCGTTCATACTCTGGACGCCCTCTATGAAAGAGCCGATAGAGGTGGATAAGCCCTGTTCGACCATCGACATTCTCCCCACGCTGTCCAACCTCTTCGGGCTGGAATACGACTCGAGGCTGATGATGGGCAGCGACATTCTGGCGGAAGGGGATCACTTCGCGCTGATCAAAGCAGCGGGCTGGTCGTGGATCAGCACGCAGGGCAGCTACCGGGCGGCAACGCAGAGCTTCACACCGAGCGCCGGGTGCGCGATGAACGAAAGCGAACAGGAAGAGTATGTCAGGCGCATGAATAAGATTATCCGAGCCAAAAAGACCTATTCCAAGCAGATGCTTGACAAGAATTATTATGCTCATATATTCGGAAAATGATTTTGTGAGTAAGATTCAGTGGGAGGTTTTACTGTTTGAAAGACAGACTTTATAATGTTATGGACGTCATCGGGGAAAGTCAGTACGCCAGGGACGTTATCGGCGTGCTTTATCTGCCGGTGACCCTGCTATATATGGAAATGCTGGCAAAGAGCAATATATTCGGCGGCGTCTTTGATGAGAAATTCAAATATCTGATGTTTTTGTCACTGGCAATGGGAAGCCTGCTCAGCCTTGTGGCGATGCTGCTTCCGGGCAGAGTGAGAAGGAGATTCTGCAAGACGGTGCTGGCTGTGCTGGCGGTGTGGTTCTCGTTCCATGTGAGCTATTACGGCAACTTTCACACCTTCTTTTCGTGGCAGACGCTCGGTCAGGCCAAGGACATCACGCAGTTCTGGCGCGAGGCGATCGTCGCCACGCTGCATGTGTGGTATATGGTGCTGGCGTTCTTTGTGCCGCTCGTGCTGATGTGCCTGGGGGGCAGATATCTTATTCCGGACGAATCCGGGCGCAATCTGACGTTTGTGGGGATAAGCCTCGCGGCGTTCGCGGTCTTTTATCTGCCGATGATCGTGGCGATCAACGGTTCAAAGTCAGGTTCGGAAGACTACACGCCGTATTACTACTACACCTACCTGCAAAACGATCTCGACACCAGCTTCCGTTATTACGGCATATTCAACACCACCCGCATCGACGTCAAGCAGCTTATCTTCGGCGCGCCGGTGGAGGAATTCGATTCCGGCGAGGTGACGCCCGCATTGCCGGACGACGGCGGCGAATCCGACCCGGAAAAGCGCGAATACGGCTACAATGTGATGAACATCGACTTCGACAAGGCGGCAAACGCGGCGAAGTCCGACCAGATCAAAAAGATGGACAAATACTTCAAAAGTGTCCAGCCTACCCGCAAGAATGAATACACCGGCATGTTCAAGGGCAAAAATCTGATTTTCATCACGCTCGAAGGCTTCTCCGACAAGATCATCAACCCGGAATTCACACCGACGCTCTACAAGATGTCCACCGAGGGCTTTGTGTTTAAAAATTTCTATAATTCGGTCTGGGGCGGCAGCACCGCGAGCGGAGAATACGCCAACATGACGGGCAATTTCTACACGACAGCCAACTGCCTCAAAGCGAGCGGTTCGACCTATCAGCCCTTTGCGCTGGGCAACCAGCTTAAGAAGGAAGGCTACATGACGCTCGCCTATCACAACAATTCCTATACCTATTACGGCCGCAACAAATCGCATCCGAATTTCGGCTACAAGTGGAAGGCAACGGGCAACGGTCTGACCCTCAAATACAACGGCTGGCCGCGCTCCGACAAGGAGATGGCGGAAGTCACGGTGAAGGATTACATAGGTCTTGATCAGCCGTTCCACGCATATTATATGAGCGTCAGCGGTCACGCGAACTACACATTCGGGGGCAATTCCATGTCATCGCGGCACAAGGGCGATCTTCCGGAATATCTCAGCGACAAGCCGGAAGGCGTGCGCGCCTTCGCGGCATGTCAGTACGAAGTGGAGCTTATGCTCAGGACTCTGGTTGACGCGCTCGACCAGGCGGGCGAACTGGAGGATACGGTATTTGCCATGGCGGCGGATCATTATCCCTACGCGCTGAGCGACGAGGATTTGTCCGAGCTGTACGGCATTCCGAGGGAGGGCATCCGCGAAAACTTCGATCTCTACCGCAACGGCTTCCTTTTGTGGAGCGCCTCCATGAGCGAACCGGTGACGGTGGATAAGCCCTGTTCCACAATTGATATACTGCCCACGCTCTCCAATCTCTTCGGATTGGAATACGATTCGAGGCTCATGATGGGCAGCGATATCATGGCGGAGGGCGACCACTTCGCGCTCATCAAGGTCAACGGCTGGTCGTGGATCAGCACGCAGGGCGAATACAACGCCTCCGCGAAGCGATTCACGCCTTCCGCGGACTGCACGCTCTCGGAGAGTGAGACGGCGGATTACGTCAGCGCCATGAACAAGATCGTCAGGGCGAAGCAGACCTATTCCAAGCAGCTCCTTGACAAGGACTACTACAAGCACATCTGGAAATTCGTCTCCAAGGACAAGACCGGGAGCACATCCGCGGCGGAGCCGGAAGGCGGCGAGACGACCAAGGCGGAATAAAAAAACAGCTCATAATTAAACAGCAAGGACGGTAAACCAAAAATGTACACAAAATACACATTCGGCAGAAGCAACTGGCGC
>ONWI01000115.1 GCA_900321515.1 uncultured Eubacteriales bacterium
CAAAGTCTCGAACTGCCGCTTCACATCACATTCGTCAAGAATCCGGTCTACGCCGAGACCAATTACATTTACAGCATCTACTGCGCAAAGGAATATCTGGACGATGACATATTGCTCATGCACGGCGATCTGGTCTTTGAAAACGAGGTCTTTGACCGCGTGGTGAATCACGAAGGCTCCTGCATGACGGTCAGTTCCACGCTTCCGCTGCCGGAGAAGGATTTCAAGGCAGTGATTTGCGACGGAAAAGTGGTAAAGGTAGGCATCGACTTTTTCAACGACGCCATGGCGGCGCAGCCGCTTTACAAGCTGACAAGGGAATCCTGGCAGAAATGGCTTGAAAAGATCGTCGCCTTCTGCGAAGCCGACAACCGCAAGGTCTACGCGGAAAACGCCCTTAACGAGCTGGACGGCGCGGCGGACATCGACGCGCTCGACGTGGGAAACATGCTCTGCTCCGAGATTGACAATCCCGAGGATCTGGCGGTCGTCTCCGCCAAGCTCAAGGAAGTGGAGCACCGCACGGTTTACATGTGCTTCTCCACCGATATCATCCACGGCGGCCACATCGCCATCATCAAGAAGGCACAGCGCCTGGGCAGACTGATCATCGGCGTTCTGTCCGATGAAGCCGTTGCGGGATACAAGCGCTTTCCGCTGGTTCCGGCAAGCGAACGCAGGATCATGTTCGCAAACATCGCCGGAGTCTACAAGGTTGTGGATCAGAACACACTTTCATACAAGGAAAATCTCGAAAAATACAAGCCGGATATCGTCGTTCACGGCGACAACTGGGCAACGGGATTCCAGAAGCCCGTGCGCGACGAGGTGGTTTCCGTCCTTGCCTCCTACGGCGGCAAGCTGGTGGAATTCCCTTATTCCGACGACCCGAAGTACAAGGCGCTGGAGGACAGGGCGAGAGCCGAACTTTCACTGCCCGACGTCCGCCGCGCCCGTCTCAAAAAGACCCTCGCCATGAAGGGACTTGTCACCGCTATGGAAGCCCACAGCGGCATCACCGGACTCATCGTGGAGAAAACAGCGGTTTACCAGAACGGCGGCACCCACCAGTTTGACGCGATGTGGGTCAGCTCGCTCTGCGATTCCACGGCAAAGGGCAAGCCTGATATCGAGCTGGTGGATATGACCAGCCGTTTCCGCACGATTGACGACATCATGGAAGTCACCACCAAGCCCATCATCTTCGACGGAGACACGGGCGGACTGACCGAACACTTCGTCTACACCGTCCGCACGCTCGAACGCATGGGCGTTTCGATGGTCATCATCGAGGACAAAACAGGACTTAAGAAAAATTCTCTTTTCGGCACCGAAGTGCAGCAGACGCAGGATACCATCGAGAACTTCTGCGAGAAAATCCGCGCAGGCAAGAACGCTCAGAAAACCGCTGACTTCATGATCTGCGCGAGAATCGAATCGCTGATTCTCGAACGCGGCATGGACGACGCGCTCGAACGCGCCTTTGCTTTCGCGGGGGCTGGCGCGGACGCCATCATGATTCACAGCAGAAGAAAAGAGCCTGATGAAATCTTTGAATTTATCGCCAAATTCCGCGAAAAGAATAAGACCACGCCCATTGTGCTTGTGCCGACATCATTCAACACTGTCTATGAAGAGGAATTCAAGGAGCGCGGCGCCAATATCATCATCTACGCCAATCAGCTCACCCGCACAGGCTTCCCCGCCATGCAGGACGCCGCGAGGACGATTCTTGAAAATCACCGCGCCAAGGAATGCGACGACAAGTGCATGTCCATCAAGGATATCATCACCCTCATTCCAGAGGAATAAGGAGGTAAATGAATGGCACAGCAAACCATTCTCACGGCGGACAACAACTTCGAGGCGTTTGACCGCTGGCTGACGGAACACACCATCCATACGCTGCTGTTGGTATGTGACGGATCGTTGCATTTTCTTAAGATAAAGGATTACTTTGCTGAACTGCCGGAGCGACTGGGAGTGAAAGCAGTCAAATTCGACGGCTTTCAGCCCAACCCCCTGTATGAATCGGTCGTTGAAGGCGTATCTGTCTTCAGAAGCGAGGGCTGTGAAGCTATCGCGGCGGTTGGCGGCGGTTCCGCCATCGACGTTGCCAAGTGCATCAAGCTCTATTGCAATATGGACCCGGAAAAGAACTATCTGGAGCAGACCATCGTACCGAACGACGTTCCGCTGCTCGCCATGCCGACAACTGCCGGAACCGGCTCGGAGGCGACGCGCTACGCGGTGATTTATTATAACGGAGCAAAGCAGTCGGTCACTCACGAAAGCTGCATTCCGTCGGCTGTGCTTTTTGACAGCGGGGCGCTGAAGACGCTGCCGGTTTACCAGAAGAAAAGCACCATGCTCGACGCGCTGTGTCACGCGCTGGAATCCTTCTGGTCGGTCAACAGCACGGAGGAAAGCAAGGAGTATTCCCGAGCTGCCATTCAATTGATACTCAGAAATCGGGACGGCTATCTTTCCGGGGAACCCACGGCATGTGAA
>ONWI01000128.1 GCA_900321515.1 uncultured Eubacteriales bacterium
CAGCACCGACAGTGTTGTCTGGACATCATCGAATACATCGGTTGCGACGGTTTCTAATGGAACTGTCACGGCAGTGGGCAACGGCAGTGCGACTATCACCGCAACGGCGGGAAGCAAGAGCGCGACCTGCTCGGTCACTGTGACAGAGGCCGCTTCTGAGACATATGATGTCACGCCGAATATCAACGGCGGCGCTTCGAAGCTCTATGAGCCTTGGGGACTTCGCTATTTCGCGGCGTTTAACGGTGAGGACACAGACAAGATAACAGACAGGGGCATTGCAATTCTCAAGGAGACATATTATTCCAGCGGAATGACTCCGGCTCAGTTCTGTGCCAATCCGAACGTGCATATTTTCCTCGACTCGAGAGATGAACTTGCCTTTGAACAGGCGACTTCCGCCAATCCGAACGGCAGATATATTGCCACACTGACAGAGGGTATATATTCATACGATATCAGTGCGAAATACTATGTCGTTCCGTTTGCCGTAATGAACAACGGACAGACGATTTACGGCGCAATAAAGAGCAATTCGATGGAAAACATCCTGAAAGCAAACCTCAATCTTTCCACTATCACTCAGACTGAGAAAAACATCTGCACATGCATTCTGGAGCTGAAGAACAGCGTTGCGGCTCATTATGAGGCAGTGGGCGTACCCGGCGCGCTGGTTGACATGAATATCCCGAGGGGAAGCTCACAGTCATCCGCTACTGTCAGATCCGCGGCGGAAACCGGCATAACTGCCAATGTTGTCGGCGGCGCTTCCAGGCTGATCGAGCCTTGGGGACTGCGTTACTTTGCCACATTTACGGCAAGCGATGACATCGTTGAAAGAGGCATGGTGATGCTCTGCGAGAAATATTATCAGTCGTCTTACAGCAGTTCTCCTGACAGCATGAGGCTCAACGCCAATGCCTATGTATTCCGCGACAGCGACGGCACACTTCAGATACAGAGTGAAACCGGCCGCTATTACAGCACGGTTACAGAGGGTATTTCCTCCAAGGATATTGCGGATACCTACTATGTTGTGCCTTTCGCTGTGCTTAGCGACGGCAGCTATGTTTATGGCACAGTTAAGTCCAATTCCATGATGAAGATTATGAGAGCCAATCTGAATTCCTCTGCTGTTCCGGCAACCGAACGCGCTGTCAGTGAGGATATCATAGATCTTTACAACGCTGTCAAGGCATATTATGAATAACATTGATTATTTGCCGCATGACTTCGGACGAATTTGTTTAGAGTTCTAAGGAAGGTGTGTTCTGATGAAAAAAAAGAAAGGGATTGCGACGGTTGCCGCAGTGCTTGCAGCACTGGCACTCATACTGCTTGCCGCTGCCGCAATAATATTCCTCAACACGTCTGACCCCGGAAGTGAGTCGGGAACGGTTGTTTCCATGCCGGAAAATGACGGCGGCGGGGAGAACGGCACCTTAAAGACCAATCCTGATGATGACGGGTTCGGCACCGAGGTGGCAATGTAATCGCGGTTAATATTATTCTTGATTTATGAAAGGGAATATACAATGAAAAAAGCAACACTTAAAAAACTTATTATCGCAGCGGTTTCGTTGAGTCTTTTCATGAATATGATGCTTCTCAGCTCCTGCGATCTTGGAAAGAATTACGACGCCGATATTGCCGACCTGCAAAGGCGGATCGACGAGCTGCGGAAGCAGTATGACGAATTGTCCGACGAGCACAAGCAGCTGCTGGAGAGCCTGAATCTCAATTCCGAAGGCGATCCTGATGAAACCGATCCCACGGAATCAACAGAGCCGACCACCGAATCGACGACCGGAGAGAGCACCACCACCTCAAAGAAGAAAAACAATACGACTACCGCAAAGCCGGCTTCCACCACTACCACCACCGCAAAGCCGGCAACTACCACTACGACCCAAAAGCCCAACGATGACGGATTTGGCTCTGAAGTCGGCATGTAATACCTTAAACATGATAAGTCCGTAAGCGGCTGAATGAAATTATTGCCCCCGCTGTGAGTCATCAAGACGATCAGCGGGGGCTTGGTACTAATACTATATTGACAATTAGTATAAGCGTATAAATTCAACAAAAGTAATAATTTTCAATTGCGTAACATTTTTCTTATGAGTATATTGTAAAATCTTATTATATGTGCTATAGTGGATATGTTATATCGACGCATATATTTATAAGGAAGGACGGTCCTATTAATATGGGCATTATAAAAAAAATATTCGGAAGCTATTCCGACCGCGAGATAAAGCGCGTGCAGCCTGTCTGTGATCAGGTGCTCGCCCTTGAGGAAAAATACGCCCCTATGTCCGACAGTGAACTTCGCAGCCAGACGCAGATTCTCAAGGACAGACTCGCCGCAGGCGAGACGCTTGACGATATTCTGCCCGACGCCTACGCGGTCTGCCGTGAGGCAGGCTGGCGCGTGCTGGGGATGAAGCACTTCCCCGTTCAGGTTATAGGCGGCATTATCCTGCATCAGGGACGTATCGCCGAAATGAAGACCGGTGAAGGCAAGACCCTCGTTGCCACACTCCCCTCTTATCTGAATGCGCTCACGGGCAAGGGCGTTCACGTTGTAACGGTCAACGATTACCTTGCCAAGCGCGACAGCGAGTGGATGGGCAAAATTCACCGTTTTCTGGGTCTGAGCGTAGGCCTTATACTCCATGACATGAAGAACGACGAGCGCCGCGCCTCATACGCATGCGACATCACATACGGCACAAACAACGAGCTGGGCTTCGACTACCTGCGTGACAACATGGTTATCTATAAGGAACAGAAGGTTCAGCGCGGACACAATTTCGCAGTGGTGGACGAAGTTGACTCCATCCTCATCGATGAGGCGAGGACGCCGCTTATCATATCCGGTCAGGGTGACAAATCCACCGCCCTTTACAATACCGTCAACGACTTCGCCAGGAAGCTGCAATTCGTCAAGATTACCGAGGTGGATGAGAAAGAGGAGCACGACGACAAGTACGGCGATGCCGACTACATCGTGGACGAAAAGGCAAAGACCGCCACTCTCACTCCCAAGGGTGTTGCCCGCGCGGAGAAGACCTTCGGCGTGGAAAACCTGATGGATAACACGCCCGAATCCATCACCCTGCTGCATCACATCAATCAGGCAATCAAGGCGCACGGCGTTATGACCCGCGACGTTGACTATGTTGTGCAGGATGACAAGGTGCTTATTGTCGATGAATTCACCGGGCGCATTATGTACGGCAGACGCTACAACGAAGGTCTGCATCAGGCTATCGAGGCGAAGGAAGGCGTGAAGGTCGAGCGTGAATCCAAGACGCTTGCCTCCATCACGTTCCAGAATTACTTCCGTCTTTACAAAAAGCTCTCGGGCATGACCGGTACGGCGCTGACCGAGGAAACCGAATTCAATGAGATATACAAGTTGGACTGCGTGGAAATTCCGACCAACAAGCCCACCATCCGCAAGGACCTGCCCGACCGCATTTACTCCACGGAACGCGGCAAGTATCACGCGGTCATCGAGCGCATTCTTGAGGCGCACGAGAAGGGACAGCCTGTGCTTGTGGGTACAATATCCATCGACAAGTCCGAAATGCTGGGCGACGCGCTCAAACGCCGCGGCATCAAGCATTCCGTGCTCAATGCAAAGTATCATCAGCGCGAGGCGGAGATAGTTGCACAGGCGGGCAAGTACGGCGCGGTTACCATCGCCACCAACATGGCGGGCCGCGGCACGGATATTCTGCTTGGCGGCAATCCTGAATTCATGGCGAAAAGCGAAATGCGCAAGCTCGGATATGACGAGGAGCTTATCGAGGAATCCACCGCCTACAGCGATACTGACGACGAGGCAATCATAGAGGCTCGTGCAAAATTTGCCGAGTTGAAGGATAAATTCAAAAAGGTAACCGACGAGGAAGGCGACAAGGTTCGCGAGGCGGGCGGTCTGGTGATCATCGGTACAGAGCGCCACGAGTCCAGACGTATCGACAACCAGCTCCGCGGACGTTCGGGACGTCAGGGCGACCCGGGCGAGAGCCAGTTTTATCTGTCCCTCGAGGATGACCTCATGAGAATATTCGGCGGCGATCGCCTGCAATCAATGATGACCACCCTCAAGATCGACGAGGATATGCCGATCGAGGCCAAGATGGTTTCCCGTTCCATTGAGAGCGCGCAGGCGAAGGTGGAGGGCAGAAACTTCTCCATCAGAAAGAATGTGCTCCGCTTTGACGACGTTATGAACCGCCAGCGCGAGGTCATTTACTCCGAGAGAGACAAGGTGCTCGACGGGGAGAACATGCGTGAGAACATCATCAAGATGATTGACGATTCCATCACAGACAACGTGAATCTTTATCTCAATGCTGATGAAAAAGACAACTGGAATTTCGAGGGTCTGCGCCAGACATACCTCAATCTGCTGACCACAGATGATGATTTTAACTACAGCATTCAGGAACTTGACTCGCTGGATAAGCAGGACATCACCGACGAGCTGATCAAGAGAGCGCACGACCTTTATGAGACGCGCGAGAAGGCATTCGGTGAGCAGATTGCGCGCGAGCTCGACCGCGTGGTCATGCTGCGCGTGGTGGATACCCTCTGGATGGATCACATCGACGCCATGGAAGAGCTCAAGCAGGGCATAGGACTGCGTTCCTACGGTCAGACTGATCCGGCAGTGGCATATACCAAGGAAGGTTTCGACATGTTCGACGAGATGATTGCGCAGATCAAAGAGGATACCGCGCGCCAGATTCTCACCGTTCAGATACGGCGCGCCGAGGAGCCGAAGCGCGAGCAGATTCAGAAACCCATGGAGCCTGACGCTGACGCCGAAGTAATGCCTTCGCGCGCCGGACGCAAGATCGGCCGCAATTCGCCCTGTCCCTGCGGCAGCGGCAAAAAGTACAAGCAGTGCTGCGGCAAAGGGAAATAATACTATAAAAATCGGCTTCCTGCGAACTGTCAGGAAGCCGATTTTTATATATATTTTTTTTGGAAAATGAGTATTATTATTTGGCCAGGAAGATGTGCAGGAAGTCCTTAAAGATCTGCGCCCAAGCCGATTCGTTGTGAATGGCGTCGGGAGAGATGACTTCCTTGACCATGCCCGCAGGGACGCGCTCTTTGATAAGGTCAAATATAGGTCTGGCGGCGTCGCACATTTGCTTTTCCTTCGGTTCACCCTCGCCGCAGTAGAGATAGAGGAAGGGCGTCTTTTTGCCGAGCCTTGCGGCAGTCCATTTTTTCATGTCGTCCTCCGAATAAAAGAGGAAGGCGGGAGAGAGCACTCCCACAGCGCAGAAAAGCTCAGGATGGCTAATCGCGGTGTAGAATACCTGAAGGCCGCCGGACGAACTGCCTATTATTGAGGTGTTCTTTCTGCCCTTTTTGACAGGGAATTTTTTCTCTACTGTTGGCATAACCGTTTTAATGACGAATTCATCGAATTTCTCGCCTTCGGGAGAGAATGCTTTCATCATTTCATCCATCATTTGCTTCATCATTTCGGGCGTCATAGCGTCAGGCATAGGCGGCATAGGCGGCATAGGCGGCATAGGCGGCATTCCTTCAGGCATAGGCGGCATGGGGGGCATTTCCTCAGGCATGGGCGGCATAGGGGGCATTCCTTCGGGCATGGGCGGCATAGGGGGCATTCCTTCGGGCATGGGCGGAGGAATAAACTGCCCAATCGAAGCGGGCGTCAATTCCGCTGTGCGGATCATGGGATTCGGGTCGCTGTGAATGCCGACGATGATGGCTGTCTTTCCGCTGACAGTTTTTTCGGCAGCGAGAGCTTCCCGGGTATGCCAGCAGCCAAGAGGATTGCTTTCCTCGTCGAATACCGACTGTCCGTCGGTCATGTAGATGACAGGTAGTTTTTCGCCTTTTTTGTGCTCCGGAACATAGACCCTGACGGTCTTTTTACGGCTTTCTGAATAAGCAAGTTCAATGGTCACAAGCTCGGCGGGAAGGATCTTCTTTTTAAATAGCATTGTTTTTGCCTCCTACAAAATAATAATATTTTGCCGATTGTAAAAAGAGAAAAAAGAGAAAAAAGAGAGAAAAGAGAGAAGATTCGGGGCTTGCGCATTTTTAGCCGGAGCTTTTTTCTCCAGCCGGGAAGGGCGGATTTGGATTTTGGCGATTTCGGTATTCGCCTGACCTCGTTTTTTTCCGGTGCGTTTCGCTCGCTCGGCTCCGCCGAGCTTGTGGGGCGCTGCCCCACCGCCCCGCAAGGGCTCTGCCCTTGACCTGCC
>ONWI01000117.1 GCA_900321515.1 uncultured Eubacteriales bacterium
ACTGCTTTGACGTCGTCATTCCGGCAGAAGAGATTATTCCGGAAAATTTCAATTCCGCTGACGCCATCTATGCATTGATCCGCCGTTTGGAAGAAGACTGAGTTATGCTGTTTAATTCGCTGCCGTTTGTCTGCTATCTTGTCTGCACGCTTCTGCTTTACTACCTGATCCCTCAAAAAGCACAATGGGGCTTTTTGCTGGCCGCAAGTTATGTTTTTTATGCCATCGCGGATCCGCGTTATCTGATATTCATCATCACAACGACGGTATCGGTGTGGTTTACCGCGATAAAGGTGGAAAGGATCAACGAGACTCAGAAAGTTTACATCAAAGAGCATAAAAGCATTCTTTCAAAGCAGGACAAGCAGGAATACAAAAACCGGATGAAGCTCAAACGCTGGAGATGGCTTCTGCTCTGCCTGCTGTTTAATCTGGGGATTCTTTCGGTTACCAAATACACCAATTTTGTTATCACAAATGTCAATTCCCTCCTGAACGGCGCTATGACGCTGCGACATGTGGATATTATCGTGCCGCTTGGTATTTCCTTTTATACCTTCCAGTCGCTGGGGTATATTATTGACGTCTATCGCGGAAAGCAGGAGGCACAGCACAGTATTTTCAAGTTTGCCCTATTTGTATCGTTCTTTCCCCAATTGGCACAGGGCCCCATCAGCAGGTACTCTCATCTTGCCCCCACTTTGTTTGCCGGGCATCGGTTTGAACGCAAAGCGTTTTCTTACGGCGTGATGCGTATTCTGTGGGGGTATTTCAAAAAGGTTGTTATCGCCGACCGCATGATTACAGGCGTCAAGACGTTGGTGACGGGTTCTCAATACACCGGTGCCTATGTTTTTTGCGCGATGCTTTTTTATGCCTTTGAGCTGTATTGTGATTTTACAGGCGGTATTGATATAACCATTGGCATTGCAGAGGCTATGGGCATTAAGGTGACGGAGAATTTTAATCTGCCGTATTTTTCCAAGAATATCAAAGAATACTGGAACCGTTGGCATATTACCATGGGATCATGGTTTACGGATTACATCTTTTATCCTATTTCGGTTTGCGGTCCAATGCTCAGGCTCTCCAAATGGTCCAGAACTCACCTGCCAAAGGCAATAGGAAAGCGCGTGACGGTTTATCTTTCATGCTTTGCCGTGTGGCTGGCAACCGGAATATGGCACGGCGCGGCATGGAATTTTGTGGTCTGGGGACTGACCAACTATGTCGTAATCATGGCGTCACAGGAGCTCGAACCGCTGTATGCCAGATTTCACGGGCGTTTTCACTGGAAGGGAAAGCCCGCTTATGAGGCTTTTCAGATTTTACGGACGGTTTTCCTGATGTCTGCAATCCGTATGTTTGACTGCTATCGCGATGTTCCTCTTACATTCAAAATGATTTGGAGCATATTCACTTCATTCCGCCTTTCCGCTTTCTTTGACGGATCACTGCTTTCCATCGGGTTGTCAGCTTCCGATTACGCTGTGCTGACCGTAGGGTTTGCCGTGGTGCTTGGAGTAAGCCTGATCAAGCGAAGGAAGGGCAGCGTGAGAGATCTTTTTTATCGCAAGCCCGCGCTTTTGTTTTATCAGATCATGGCTGTGCTCCTGATCGCCATTCTTGTGCTTGGCGCTTACGGCGAGGGATATGACGCGTCGCAGTTTATTTATACCCAATTTTAGGAGGAACGGCATGAAGGCGTCTTATAAAAAAAGAGGAACCATAGTGATCGCCTCCTGTTCGGTTGCCTTTTGGCTGGCGGTGCTGTTTCTGCTGCAGTGTCTGTTGGTTCCCAAATACCAGACCGGTATTGTGGAAGGCTCCATGATTGAAGAATATTACACGGATAAGACTGAACACGATGTGGTGATGATCGGAGACTGCGAGCTGTATGAAAACATCTCGACTGTCGAGCTCTGGCGGAAATACGGGATTACCTCTTATATCAGGGGCAGCGCACAGCAGCTTCCGTGGCAGTCCTACTATCTGCTGGAGGATACGCTTCGCAGCGAAACCCCAAGAACGGTAGTCTTCAACGTGCTGTCGCTCAAGTATAACGAACCTCAGAGCGAGGCTTACAACCGCATGACCCTGGACGGTATGCAATGGTCATCTGCCAAGTTCAACGCAATCAAGGCGTCTATGACCGACGGCGAAAATATGGCTGACTACCTGTTTCCTCTGCTGCGTTATCATGCGCGTTGGTCGGAACTGACGGCGGAAGATTACCGACACATATTTTCAAAGGATCCCGTTACATTCAACGGATATTATTTGCGGGCAGATGTCCGTCCGGAAGACGAATTCCCTGATCCTATGCCATTGGCGGATTACACGCTTGGCCAAAACGCAATGAGTTATCTGAAACGAATGGCATCGCTTTGCAAGGAGAAGGACATAACCCTTGTGCTGGTCAAGGCGCCCGTGCTCTATCCGCATTGGTATGACGAATGGGATCAGCAGATCGCGGATTTCGCGGAGAGCAGCGGACTTGCCTATCTGAATTTCATCGGACTTCGGGACGAAATCGGTCTGGATATGAGTGCGGATACTTATGACGCGGGTCTGCATCTGAATGTTTACGGAGCTGAAAAGCTTGCGGATTATTTTGGCGAATGGCTTGTGGAAAATTGCAATCTGCCCGACCGTCGTTCTGAACCGGGAGTTGCGTCTTACTACAAGACGCTCGCAGCGCGTTACGACAATGAGCTAAATGCGCAGCTGGCTGAGCTGGATGCAAAAGGAGAACTGATTTCCCGTTCACCTGCTGCGATAAATGAAAAAAAGGAGACGAATATTATGAGAAAATGGATTGTTTTTGCTTTGACTGCAGTGCTTTGTCTGGGACTTGTTGCCTGTTCGTCGAAGAATGACGGCGAAAAGGATACCGGCAGCGGGAATAATTCTTTGGTAGCCGAATCAAATGACGTATATGCAATGACCTTCCGGGGCGCAGATATTGTTCCGGGAGAGGAAATGCAGCCCGTTGTTGACAAGCTTGGCGAACCCAAGAAGTATTTTGAGTCTGAATCCTGCGCTTTCAAGGGTCTTGACAAGGTATATACCTATGACGGCGTTGTGATCAGAACCTATCCGAAAGATAAAAATGATTTTATTCTCAATGTGGAACTGAAAGATGACACCGTATCCACTCCCGAAGGGGTTTCAATTGGCGACGGTAAAGCAAAAGTCAAAGAGGTATACGGCGCGGAAACGGCGTCAAACGATACATCGGTCAGTTACCAGAAGGGCGACGTTGTTCTTTTGTTTATCTTTGATTCTGATGGCAATGTGACATCCATCACCTACACGCTTGCCTCTCAGTCGGGAGCCGTTTCTTCGGCGCAGTAATTCCGCAACCACTATCCACATCTTAGTGAAAATAACTCCCTCCGTCACGCCTGCGGCGTGCCACCTCCATCAGAGAGGGAGGCAAAAAACGACTTCCTCTCTGAGGGGGCTGTCGGCGTAGCCGACTGGGGGAGTGCTTAAGTTGTGGATAGTGATTTTGAAATTACAAACTGGCATGGAGCAAAGCCTGCGTTGAAAAGAGTTTATGATGTCAAAGTCAAAAAATTGGATGACACGCCGGATTGCGTGTGTTCGTTACGCCAGTATATTGACGGAGAATACATGGGCGCAGCTTCTTTTGACGAGAACAACATGGCAACGCTCAGTCTGAATACTGCCGGACTGGAAAAAGGGAGAGCATTTGTATAAGAGCCTGTTCAGAATCTCTCCGCACGCGTCTTGCTTGCATCTTTTCCGCCATATTTTGCCAAAATCCTCGTTAATACACAAAGTATTGCCTGCGGTTTTGG
>ONWI01000243.1 GCA_900321515.1 uncultured Eubacteriales bacterium
GTGGTGGTTGTGGTGGTTGTTTCGGAGGAAACAGGCGAGGATGTCTCGGTCGCGGATGTTTCCTGAGAAGTGCTTACGGACGCCTTGGGAAGATACGAGGCGGGATTGCGCAGCACAGCCGAACAGCCCGATGTCAATAAGGCAGCGGCAATGACAATACCCGCAGCCGGGCGGAGAATTATTTTATTATGCATAGTTTTTTCCTTCTTTGTACAGACTTGAAAACATTCCCCAATGTTTGTCTCCGCAGAAGCGTCATAAATCCTTTCCTATTTTATACCGGCGGAAGCAATATTGCAACCGTTTTTTGTAAAATATGATTATTTTGGTGATGCTGGGCAGGTCTTAAAATTTTTACAAAAGATATATTGACAGGTGTCAATCTGACGGATATAATGTCTGTATAGAAATTCGTCGGTATATGATGGGATGTGGAAAAATGGAGCTTACCAATAAGCAGATGACAGTTATTTTCAAAGCGTTCTGTGATGAGAACCGCATACAGATTCTTAAGCTGCTCAAGGGCGGAGAACGATGCGCATGTGAGCTGCTCGAGGAAATGTCTCTGAGTCAGCCGACACTCTCTCATCACATGAAAATTCTTTGCGACAGCGGCGTTGTCACGGGCAGAAAAGAAGGAAAGTGGATGTACTACACCATTTCCGCCGAAGGCGCCGAATTGGCAAGGTCGTGTATAGCCGAAATAACGTCTCTTTCCGGGCAGGATCTCAGCATAAACCGCAAATGCAATTGTGATGAATAATATGCCATGGACTTATACTAATTGTCGATTGGAAGTAGACAAATGATTTGCGAGGATATTTCGTGTCATGCGAGGATGACGACGACGGCGGGCTGGCGCCCGCATAGGAGGAAGACGAAGCAGGGCGCGAAATAGACCGCAAAGCATGTCTATTAGTATTAATATGCAGCGTGCCAGACGCGTGTGGAGAGATTCTGCACAGTTCCTTAGGAAAAAATTAACAGCCGTATATTATTTTCTGTCCAATAATATACGGCTGTGTTTTTTGTTTTCTCACTCAGATTGTTACATATTTAATAAGGAGTAAATTCAGATAAAAAGCAACGGCAGAATAGATCACATGGTTGATTTCCGCACGGAATAAACAAAAGCGAATAGATTGACAGAAGGCACTTCATGTGATAAACTGAAAGAGAAATCTTTGAGTCTTTTCAGTATATATCATGTACTTGCGTGTCCGGGCATATCACCTGAAATGACTACACAAAGTTGAACGAGAAGCCGACTTCGCCGGCGATTGTCTCGGTCAGAGGACGCATGTCCTCCGAGACGGAGACTACCTGCAGGCTGCTCATTTTCTTCAGTGCGGAGAGATCCTTGATGCCGGGATTGCCGGATATATCAAGATTCCATGTGGAGCTCACTGTTTCCAGCCAGCTGATGTCGCTCAGACCTGAATTATTGACGACCAGCCGCGAGATCGGCTTGCCGCTGACATACTGCGACAGCTGTGTGCAGTCCGTGTAATCCAGCCATATTTCGTCAAATACATCAATATCGCCCATGAAGGACAGATCAACCGTCCCGAGACGGTCGGCGCTGACCGAGACGCTTCGGCTTTTGTCAAACAGCTTTCCGGAAGTGAGCGGAGATGTATCCGTAATCGGATTTCCGGAGATTTGTAGATTTATGACTCTGTTCCGGGTATGCGAATTCAAAAAGCTCAGATCGGAAATGCGGTTGTAGCCGAGAAAAATCTTTTCCAGCATGGTCAGTTCGCCTAAGGCTGAGGCGTCAACAATCGCGTTGCCTTGGAGGTCGATCGCTTTGAGGTCCTTGAGAGCGCTGATTCCGTTTATACCGGTAATGCCGTTGTCCGAAATGTACAGCAACTCAAGAGAGGAAAGTCCGTAAACCGGTGTGGGATCCTTTGCCGAACATCCGTTCAGATAAAGCTGCCTGAGCGACGTGAGCGAACGCAGCGGGGAAATGTCGGTTATCGGATTGTTGGACAGATCGAGAAATTCAAGCTGGGTCAGCCCTTCGAGCGGTGAAATATCCCAGATGCTATTTCTCGCTATCACGAGCTGTTTCAGATTTTTCAGATATTTCAGGCAGCTTATGTCATCGATGTTGCCGTCCGATATCTCTATCGGGCCGCTTTTAAAATCGATAATATAGGGATGTCCGGAGATATAGCTGTTCACCTTGGTAATTTCTCCTGAAGGGTCGGCGGCGTTCTTTGTGTACAGCGTATCGAACACCGTGTCGCCGTATATGAAAACTCCCGTGATGCCCAGAAGCTGCTCCTCGGTCATATCGTTGAGTCCGAGCATGGAGGACAGCTTTGTGACCGGCATGACTTCCGAATTGTTTTCCGGCACGGTCTCCACATCGCTGCTGCGTTCAAAAGCCATGCCCGCAAAGCATCCCAGCACGCTTCCCACAATGAAGCATGCCGCAAGCA
>ONWI01000035.1 GCA_900321515.1 uncultured Eubacteriales bacterium
ACCGATGAGCAAGCAGAGTTCTCGGAACAATACCGGAATTTGCCGCTATGGAAGCAGGCAGTGCTCCTAATACTTTTTCTCGGTGGGATGACGGAGGTCATTATGCTTATTAATTTCATCGTTGAATTCGGAGCTGAGCTTATCAAGGCTCTGACGAATGTCTGATTTTAGCCGAAGATCAGTATCAATGCTGAACGCTCACACGTTCAGCAATTTCTTTGAATACCGGACCTGCCGAGCTGCCGCCTGAAGTCCCGTTTTCCGCAAGGACTACACAGGCGTATTTCGGAGCCTCATACGGAAAGAACCCAGCGTACCAAGCCTGGTTGATTTTCTTTCGGTTTTTTATTATGCCTGTTTCTGCCGTTCCGGTTTTGGCGGCGGAGGTGATTTTGTCGGAGGCTCCGGCTTTAGCCGTGCCATCGAGGACCGCTTCACGCATACATCCGCACAGTATTTCCGCTGTGGATGTGCTCATTGCCCTGTGCTTTTCCGGAAGATAGGGCTGAGAGATAATATTGAACCGTTCGTCTGTCAGACCGATCACAGCGTAAGGTTCGATGTATTCACCGCCCCGCGCTATCGCGGCTATCATGCCTGCTACTTGAACCGGTGTTACAGTAAGGCTTCCCTGCCCGAAGGAAAGATTGGCAAGCTCTGCGTTTCGCGTGAGAAGCGAGACTTCGGGGAGCGTACCTTTTGCCGAGCTGTAGCGCGCACCAAGTCTGGTAGCCATTCCGAACCCAAGGCTTTCAGCGGTTTCAATGATCGCCTGCCCGCCGATCTGACGCGACATATTAATAAAATATGTGTTGCACGAGTGCGAAATTGCCTTTTTCATATCGACCTTCCCGTGGGGAGTGTGATTAATACAGCCCATGGTGGTATCGCCTATCCTGACAGCGCCGGTGCATTCGTATTCCTCGTTTGGGTTGAATCCTCTTTCGAGCGCCGCCGCCGCCACCACGGGCTTGAATACCGAACCGGCGTTGTACGGTGTGACGGCGCGGTTGATCAGCGGCGAACGTGCATCGTCAAGCACGGACGCTACGTCGTTGCGATTGTAGCCGGGCAGGCTTGCCATTGCCAGAATGCCGCCTGATTCTATATCTGTAACCACAACTGCGCCGCATTCCATATGTTTAGCCGCAGCCGATTCGACGATGTTCTGGATATCGCTGTCGATGGTCAGCATTACTCCTCGGTCGGAGTTTCGCGTTGTGTCGTTGATTTCACGGTCTGCGCCGTCGAGGCTCCTTCCGGACGCGCTGACGCGGCAGGTTACGGTAAGTTCACCCGCGGCGCCGCTCAGCCATTCGTCGTATGCCCGTTCAATGCCGCTCTCGCCGCCGCTCCTGCCGCATATGCCCACGAGGTGTACGGCGAGGGAATGATCGGAGTACCTCTGAGGCACACGGTAGACCGTCACACCGTCGCATTCGCAGCTGCCGTCGGATACATCCGTGACGAACGGATAGACTCCCTTAAGCCGGCTTTCAATTGAATTGTATTTTTCAAGCGGCAGCTTTCCGATAAGTCGCGCTGATACATCCGCCGATGGAATGATAAGCGCTTTCAGGCAGGAAGCGCCTCCGGCGAGCGCAACGCCGTTGCGGTCGTAAATTTTGCCTCGCGTTTCAGCAAGCGTAAGTTTGTAGGTGCTGTGGTTTTCGGCTGCGGCGATATAATCGTCGTGACCGATTATTATGACCAGCCGCCCGATAAGCGTTGCGCAAATTATCAGCATAAAGCAGAACAGCCCTGTCAATCGTTTATACATCGGCAAATCCCCTTCAAACAATAGTAGTATTATTGTTTGAAGGGGATTATTTGTTTATTCAGAATATTATTGCGATTGGACAGTCGTGCCAGTCTGAACTGTTTGAGTCATGGGCGAATATTTCCATATTCTCTTGATGCTTTTGTTTAGATCCGAAAATGTATAGCCTTTTTCGGAGAGTTTTTTGCTGAAGGGATCGTTTATGATAAAGTGACCTTCCTTGTCGATGCTCTTGATTACGATGAATTGGGAAAGCTCCTGATCTTTCAGCATGCAGATGACGGCGCAGTCATCATCCATCACCGCTTCCCTGAGACGCTGGTTGTTGCGCGGAACCTCCGAGGCGTTCATTCCCATTGCCCTTGCACCGCTGGAGAGAAGCGTTTCGGGTCTGTTTTCACAGTTGCTTCCTTTGGCATATTCGGCTATGCGCACAGGCGACATATCCATATTGTGCAGCACATAAAGAGCTGCCATGGAAAGACAGGTCGGGGCGCTTCCGGTAATTCCGAAAATGTTGCCGTTGTAGGTCATGTAGCCCCAGCGCATATCCCATTGCATGAGATGCGGAGGCTCTGTACACTCCTTGTATTCGCTTAGATCCGGTTTTTCAGGCTTGAAGTTGGTAATTTTCTTGGGGTATTCGGTGACGAATTGCTTGGTCTCGTCGTTGCGTACAAGCATATTTCTGACATCCATAGGATAGTCGTCCAGTGTGAAACCGTTCTGACTTGCATATTCGGTGATTATCTTTTCGGCTGAATTGTTCTGACCCAGACCGCTGGAATACTTTAACACAGCGTCAAAAAACAGTATCACAATCACCGCCGCGAGTGCCTTCCAAAATGAAATGCGTGGTAGTTTTCTTTTCTCTGCCAATTTTCTATCTCCCTGTCAATAAATATTTGAACAAAATATATTCTATCATAAAGATGAAAAAATTGCACTACTATTTTGTTCCGAATTTATTAATTATTCTGTGTCTGTAAATTTAACGGTATTTTTGCTCACGGTCTTTCATATAATTAACTGATTGCAGGCTGAAAACGGAGGATGAGCATATGAATGACGAAAAAAGATCGATACAGATGCCGCAGAATATCGTCTTGAACGACCGCAAAAAACTGTCGCTCACGGGGGTTGAAGAGGTGATCGGCTGTGACGAAGAGGTGATGACCGTCAAAACCGCGATGGGGGAGCTGACCATAACCGGAGTCAGACTGCATATAGGCAGCTTCAACAGGGGAACGGGTGAGCTTAATGTGGACGGACGAATTAAGGAGCTTATTTACGCTGATGCGGAGGTTCAGCCGCGCGGCTTTTTCAAAAGGCTGTTCAGATAATTATGGAATACACATATTATACGGATTTATTTTCAATGATTCAGGCGCTCGCGGCGGGCGCTTTTATGGGAGTTTATTATGACGCTTTCAGATTTTTGCGCAGAATAGTTCATTTCAGCAGTATTTCAGTTGCGTTGCAGGATCTTTTCTTCTGGCTGAGTTCGGCGGTCTATTTGTTTTTTGTCTGTGTAAGGCTGAATAACGGTTATATCCGGATTTATTTTGTATTGTTCGCTTTTATGGGCTGGGGAGTGTATTTTGCGACTTTCGGGAGGGTTATGTTTGTCGTTTTCGATTTTATGATAAAAATACTGAAGCGCTTTTTTAGAATGATCAAAAAACATATTACCCGCCAAGCAATCAAAATATATATAAATAGCAGGCGAGAATGTTGACTCTTTATGTTAAACTATACAAAATTCTGAGAAAAAGCCAAATCAATCAATTTATTTAAAAAATCGCTTGAAATCACATTTAAACCTGCTATAATTATAGTACGGAATAATTTATATGGTTTCGATCCGGGAACCTGTTTAATGTCTCTTTACGTCCCGCTTGCTTTTTTCACACAGCTCAGTGGATATACCTTGCGCTGCAAAAGCTTGACGGAGGACTGTATCCCTGCATATCAATTCGCAATATACGAGATACGGGATGATTGACAGGCTCTGACGATTTTTTATATAATGTGGAGAATAAGTGTAATGGCAATGAAAAAAACGATTCGTCGCAACGGAGCCGATGAGGGACGGGCTTTGAGGCTTTTTCGGGCAATCAAAAAAAAGCTGCACGATTCGACATCATTTGTCAAAAGGCAGCAGTCAGATTTGTTCAGAGTATTTATTTATGCCAAAACAAGCACAAAGGTTGTCGTGGTATCAGTAATTCTTGCGGCATTTGTGTTGGGCATAGTTTCAATATCGCATTCTTTGACATCTATATCAGACAAACAGAAAGAATATGATGAGCTTGAGAGAATGATTATTGCTCAGCGTGAAAAGAATGAGTATGCTGAAAAGGAATTTGACGGTAATCTTGACGAATATATCGAGGAAATTGCTCGTGAAAAGCTGGATATGGTATATCCCGATGAGCAGGAATTTATCAATAACGCCCGTTAAGCCGTATTTGGCATGGGGCTGAATATTTAGCAGGTATTTTTTTTCTGGAGGATTATAAACATATGGCATTAGAAGTGGGACAAATTGTCGAGGGCAAGGTCACAGGTATCATGAATTACGGCGCTTTCGTCGATCTTGGCGATAATACGTCGGGCATGGTGCACATTTCCGAGGTTGCGCCGGTTTATGTCAAGGAGATTAAGGATCATCTTACCGTCGGTCAGACAGTCAAGGTCAAGATTCTCGGTATTGATGAGAAGGGCAAGATCAGCCTTTCCATAAAGCAGGCTGAACCAAAGCCTCAGGGCGCCAGAAGAAACAGCTCTCCCCGTCAGCAGAGCGGCAGAGGCGGCTCGGACAATTATGACTGGAATCGCAGGCAAAATTCCTCAGATAATTTTGACGATATGCTCTCCAGATTCATGGCGTCCAGCGATGAGAAGATTTCGGGACTTAAAAAGGACAATCGCCGCAGCCGCAAGGGTGGCAACGGTGGCGGAAACGGTCAGTGGTAAAGCTGAATTCTCTGGCTGACGTTTTTTGCTTTTTGTTTATTACATAATTATACTGTACCGGCGATTGACGCTATTCGATAATTGATATGCGGCAATCGCCTTTGGTATGTAGACAGGTTTTTAATTGAAAGGATCATGGAATTGACATTTATTAACGCATACGTTTATACGGCGGAAAGTGAGGCAATAATCAACGGATATATCACTGTGGCCGACGGACGGTTTATTGAGGCAGGCAGCATGGATGACTATTGTCCGAGCGTTTCAGAGCAGACAGTTGACCTCAAAGGCAAGAGGATTTATCCGGGATTTATTGACGCTCACACGCACCTGGGAATGTGGGACGACGGATTGGGATTCGAGGGCGACGACGGCAACGAGGACGGACAGACAGCCGCCGCGTCGCTTCGCGCCATAGACGCGATCAACAGCTTTGACCGCTGCTTTACCGAGGCACATGAAGCGGGCGTCACTTCAGTCGTGACGGGTCCGGGCAGCGCGAATCCGATCGGAGGTTCGATGGCTGCCGTCAAGACGACCGGAGGCAGAGTGGACAGGATGATCATCAAGTCTCCTGTCTCGATGAAGATGGCTCTTGGCGAAAACCCAAAGACCACTCACCACAACCGCGACGAATCGCCTATGACCAGAATGGCTACGGCAAAGATAATCCGCGAAGCACTTATCAAGGCTTCGAGATATGCCGATGACATAGAAAAGGCTTCGGACAGCGAGGACTATGATCTGCCGGATTTTGACGCGGAGTGTGAAGCGCTTCTGCCGGTGATAAAAGGGGAGCTTCCGGTGCATATACACGTTCACCGGAGAGATGACATATTCACCGCAATACGCATAGCCGAGGAATTCAATCTAAAATATGTGCTGGTTCACGCTACCGAGGGATATATGGTCGCGGATGAACTTGCGGAATGCGGAGCTGACGTTTTGAGCGGTCCCTTCCTGAGCGACCGCTCTAAGCCCGAGCTTGCCAATCTCACGCCTGCGTCTCCCGGAATAATATCTTCCGCAGGAATCAGAACCGCCATTGTTACCGATCACCCGGTAATCCCGATACAATATCTGCCTCTTTGCGCGGGACTTGCTGTACGCGAAGGAATGGACTACGACAGCGCATTAAGGGCGATAACCATATATCCGGCAAAAATATTGGGACTTGACGACAGGATTGGTTCTATCAAGGTCGGAAAGGACGCGGATTTTTCAATATTTGACGGTGATCCGCTCACACTTGCGGCAAAGCCGCTCGCCGTTTTTATCGGCGGCAGAACCGTATATGACACGGGAATAATTGAATTACGGGGGAACAGCAGATGAGAATAGTAAAAGCGTCTGAAATTACGGATAAGGTGCGTGAGCTTTGCATCAGCGCCAACAAGGTGCTTCCGGGGGATCTCACTGACAGGATTGAAAAATGCTCTAAGTGCGAAAAGTCCCGGCTTGGCGTATCTATATTTGACGATATGAAGGCGAATATCGCCGCGGCGAAGGAGCTGGATATTCCCGTGTGTCAGGACACAGGAATGGCGGTTGTTTTCGTTGAGGTCGGTCAGGACGTGCATATTGAGGGCGGTTTGCTGGAGGACGCGATCAATTCAGGCGTTCACAAGGGATATACAGAAGGGCTTCTGCGCTGTTCTGTGGTTGGTGATCCGCTGCGCAGAATTAACACCGGTGACAATACGCCAGCGGTCATTCATACACGAATTGTCGCCGGCGACAGAATAAAACTTACTGTTGCTCCAAAGGGCTTCGGCAGTGAGAATATGAGTCGTCTGAGAATGTTCACTCCCGCTTACGGCAGAGATGACATAATCGCGTTTGTTGCGGAGACCGCAAGGATTGCCGGAGGCAATCCCTGTCCCCCAATGGTATTGGGTGTGGGAATTGGCAGTGACTTCGAGGGCTGCGCGTTGCTTGCCAAAAAGGCTCTGTGCCGCAGTCTGGATATGCCAAATTCCGATGAATTCTACAGGCAAATGGAAGGGGATGCCCTTGCCGCCGTCAATGCAACGGGCGTCGGACCGCAGGGATTCGGTGGCACTATAACCGCCCTCGCAGTAAATATTGAAGCGGCGCCCACACACATTGCCGGGCTTCCGGTGGCGGTCAATGTCGGCTGCCACGTTACGCGACACGCCAGCGCTGAAATATGATGTCCTAAAAATCCGCCCTCGTACAATAATGTTCGCGGGCGGATTTTTCGCTTGGTAAGGCTGCAAATATAATTGTCAGTCAAAAGCAGAAATTTTTTGGGCTTATTTTGTGCCCTGCTTTGTCGTTTTCGTTGTCTTCTTCCTTGCCGGACACAAAATATCTCTGCAAATCATTTGTCTTTCTCAATCGGCAATTTGTATAAATGTTAAATTTTATTAAATTTTTGAATGTGCGCAACATATTTTTGTTAAATATGTTATAATATATGCGGAAACAAAAAGTGACTGAATACTGTCCGGTTTCCGCACTTTCATCAAATTCTCTTATTGAGAAGGGAGCAATACATTTATGAAATTGACAATTACAGGCAGAAAGATTAATCTCAGAGATTCATTCAAGGAGAGAGTTGACAAGAAATTTACCAGATTTGATAAATTCTTCTACGATAACGCGGACGCCGATGTTACCGTGACCATGGAGCGCAACAGATATACCATTGAAGTCACCATCCGAAGCAACGGTTATATTTACCGCGCGGAGAAATCCGGCCTTGATCTCGATGAAGCGCTTGATCTGGTGGTTGACAGCCTTTCGGCACAGATACGCCGCAACAAGAAAAAGCTCGCCAAGAGATTCAAGAATACCAATACAGTCGAGATGTTCGAGCCTTTCGGCGGAGATTATGAGGACGAGGAGATCGAGGACGAGCAGTTCCAGATAGTTCGCACAAAGAAATTCCCGGTGTTTGCAATGGACGTCGATGAGGCTGTGCTTCAGATGAACATGCTGGGGCATCAGTTCTTCATGTTCCGCAATGTCGAAAATGGCGCGATCAATGTAGTTTATCGCCGCCGTGACGGAGATTACGGTCTGCTTATCCCGGAGGACAAGTAGATAAGTGTTTTATTTTCTGTATTAGTGATGAATAAGTATTGAATACGGCTCGCTGCTTTCCCGATAAGGGATTGAACAGCGAGCCGTATTTTTTTTTCTATACAATCGGCTTGTTTACTGTAACGAGATTACCAGCGAATCCAGCATTGTATCGTTGTACGTTACGGCGATAACTGAGCCTTCGGGAATTTCGTCGTTTTCTTCAAGCTCTCTGCCGTCCGGAGATGTGACTCTGTAGGTGAGCACGCCTTCATTCTTGTACTGTTCCGGAGCGTTGGGGTTGATGTAAAGTTCAAGCTCCACCATTACAGACAATACGGTGACTTTTCCGGAGAGTTGTGCTGTGGTGACGGCATTGAGCAGCTTCCCGTCAAACCGGTCGATAGCAAGCTGCGAACCGTCGCGTACAACTATTCGCACCTGACGTATGGCTTCCTCGTAGGCTGTTACAACTCTGTACATTTTCTGATAAAGCTCCGGATCGAGGCTGGCTCTCTCGCTGGCGCTCAGTGCAATGTACCCTTCTCTGACCGCTCTTATCTGGTTGGCGTCATATGCCGTGGGATTATCGGGCAGGTTTCTTATCATATCTTCAAGCACCTTAACCTCGGATTCCGCTTCCTCCTCGGAGGTATAATCATCCTCGGATGTAAGGTCTTCTGAACTTGCGGGCGGTTCCGGAATCGAGCTTGAAGCTGCTGAAGAAGATGCTGCGGCGTTCTCTCTGAGCTTCAGCCCGTAGAATGCCGCTATGCCGTCGGCGTCAGCTCTGCCGAGCGCGGCGAGGTCTTCATCGCTGTCAAGATAATCCGAATCCGACTCGATAAACGCATGTTCAACCAGAATTCCGGGAATACCCAGGCGGCTGATCGGTTCACCGACCACATAGTAATAGTCGCCCACTTCGGTTGTGCCGTCGGAGAATTTGTATATTCTGCCACCTCCGCTTTTCCGGGTCTTTATGCCGCGGCTGTTTAATCCGAGCGAGGTGACCTTTGAGATTATGCTTTCACCCAACGCGGTGCATTGTTTGTTGTACTTTGGCTCGTGTTTTGTTGTCGGAACGAATACCTCTATGCCATTAGCGGTTTTATTGCTTGCCGAATTGATATGCAGACTTATGAATATGTCGGCGCCCACTTCTCCGGCAACACTTACCCTGCGGCTGAGAGAGGATTTGCCCCACAGGTTGTTTACGCCCGTATGCGTCAGATAAACGCTCACGCCTTTGTACTGATTCAGCCGTTCACGGCAGGCGAGGGCTATCTTGAGATTAATTGCGGATTCGCTCAGTCCGAGCCTTTTGTTTATCGCGCCGGTATCGGCGCCGCCGTGTCCCGGGTCCAGCACTATTACAAGATCATCCTGCTTTCCGGAGTCAAACGAGATAAGAGCAGTGGAAAGTCCGGTTATTACCAGCGCCCCGCACATTATGACCGCCACAAACACTCTTGCGATCCGACCGGCAACTGAATATTGATTCTCGCTGCGGCTGGGGGATGTTTTTATTGTGTTGCCGTCATCTTTTTTTGAGAAGAAACTCACCAATTTATTTCACCTTCATATCGAACCTGACAGGACGAATATTTATTATATTATAATATCAATATTCATTTTTGAAAAGGGATAATGAGAAAATACAATGTAAAATTTTTTATATTTTTTATAAAGCGTTCGGATTTAATAAAGCAATGTGAAAAAACATGCTGGATATATTGGCCAAAATGATGAATGAAGAGATTTTTTACATTCATTGATTAATTTGCACAGATATTTATACGAATAATATGCGCAATTATTGAAAATGTTTATGCACAACATAGATTATTAATAAATCCGACAAAATACGCTGAAAAATCTTGCATTTTTATGAGAATCCTGTTAAAATTACACATGACAAATTCCACAGAATGAAAACTGTATTTTTGTGAATTTTGGTATTCTTTACAACGGGACGATAAAAAATGTCAATCCGAAATAAGGCTGCCTTCAAGGCAGCCGTTTTAGTCGCGTCTGCAATTATTGCCGTGGCAGTCAATTGCAGCACCTGTCAGTTCATGGTATCTGCCGCGAGTCTGATTAAGGGCACCGTAGCCGTTGAAGCGCTCAATGTGCGCAAAGGTCCCGGTACAGACAAACCGATAATCAATGTGATATACAAAGGCGATTCGGTTGAAATCTCGAAGACCGAGAAGGGCTGGTATAAGATTGTGCAGAGCAGGAATCAATATGGCTGGGTCTCGTCGGATTACATCACCACCGGCAAGGCAAAGAAAGCCAACACTGCCCAAACCCCCAAATGCACCAAGACCGTGGATGGTTCAAAGAAGACCACGGCAGGCAAGTCAAAAGAGACAGTCACAGTTACCGGCACTTACGTCAATCTAAGAAAAGGCGCGGGAACCGACTATCCTGTTATCAAAAAATATATTGCGGGACAGTTGGAAGCGTGATTCAAAAAAGCGGTTCATGGTATAAGATCAAGTTGGACGATTCAACTACCGGATGGGTGTACGGCAAATATGTGAAGTCTTCAGAAGGCAATGAGAAAACCACATCTGCTTCCAAGTCTGACAGAATAATAGTTGCTTCGTCTACAGTTAACGTTCGGACAAAACCGTCCACTTCCGGAAAGCTGGTCGCGACGATACGTCATAACGAGGTTTATAAAGTTTCGGGGGAAGAAAACGGCTGGTTCAAGATCATTACTCCGTCCGGTGAAACAGGATATGTAAACGGGAGATACGTCGAAAAATTCAATAAGTACGCAGTTAACGGCGGGGGAAAATACATATGGCCGACACAGACCGCGACAAGAATGACCACACGCTTCGGCACTCACAACGGCAAGACTCACAACGGTATTGACATTGCCGCTCCGGGGGGTTCTCAGATTGTGGCTGTCTCTGACGGAAAGGTGGTAAAAAAATCATACAATCCTAAAGGATTCGGTCATCTTATAGTGATAGAGAATAATGACGGTATTCGCGCGTATTACGCACATATGCAGAAGGAGAGTTTTTTGGAGAAGGGCGATAAAGTAAAGGCTGGCGACACCATTGGTATAGTGGGAACTACCGGGAAGTCCACAGGCAATCACCTTCATCTTGAATTCCGCAAAGGGGACAAGCGAGTAGATCCGCTTGATTATTTCCCAAATATTGGCTGATCTGAATAATAAAAAAGAGGCTCATTTTGATGAATTGAGCCTCTTCTTTTTTTGCCAGATATTGCATAGAATGTACTGTCTCTTTGTCAAAGATCAGTCAATAAATTCGGGAAGGGCATGTGTAAAAAATGGATAACGCCGAAGCAAGCAAACTCCACAACAGTGTATTGTTTCTGTTTATAAGGAAGACTGTCGCTGTTTTATCATGTGACGGGTACAAATTAAAAATGGTGCTGTGTCTGTTTGCCGGCATCCTTATTGGATGTGTTACGCAGGCGGTATACGGCAGGGAAGGCGATTGGACACAATTGGTTGTACAGTACTGCAATGGCTTCGTTCCTGCCTTTATTGCCGTGGCTCCGATGGCTATCGGCTTAGCGGCAGTAATGTTCATCTGCGCGCCTTTTGCATATTTGCGGGGTCTGATTTACCCCGCCTCGGTATTTCGCGCAATGGGTCTTGGTGCGCTGATCTGCGGGGCTGTGCAGTACGGCAGTCTGCGGGAATTGTGCTTTGCAGCGCTGATTCTGCTTCCGTATTCCGCGGCGGACTGTGTGATAACCACCTTTGCAGGCGAATACACGCTTGGATTCAAGGGGGCATTTACCCGCGAAAATCAAGGGCTTACAAAAGGACTTGTGATCCACACGTTAAAGATGTTTTTGCTATATCTTTCGCTTGACGGATTAAACTGCGCCATGTTTGCCGCGGCCTGCATGTATTTCGGAAGGCACCTCATCTGACGCTTGTGCTGCCGAAGCCTCCGTCACGCACTCCGTCCGCGTCGTCGTCAACCGTGACTCCGAACGGTGTAAAAATCCCCTGCGCAAAGCATTCTCCGGATTTCAGTGACAGTGTTCTTTCCTCATTGGAATCATTGGTTATTTTGATAAAGATATGTCCCTCGTTGCTCGAATAATAATAGTCGCTGTCAATGACCCCAACCGTGTTGTTGAGCTGAAGGCGATATTTGAATCCGAGTCCACTGCGCGGGTATATCATCAGCACCCAGCCTTCTTCAATGCGTGCGCGTATACCTGTGGGAATCTTCGCGGTTTGTCCGGGCGCAAGTTCCAGATCAAACGGAACCGGAAAGTCATATCCCGCCGAACCTGTTGTGGCGCGGCGGGGAAGACGGATTTTTTCATATGCTTCCTCTGAGCCTGTTTCAGAGCCGAATATGTCCCGCCAGCTCTCCGAAAACTGCTCCGGGCTGACCTTTTGAAATTCTGCTATTCTGTACATGACGGTATTATTACAGTTCGCCATTTTCGATGGCTGTTATCTGAGCAATCCTCGCGGAGTGTCTGCCGCCCTCGAATTCGGTGTTAAGGAAAAGATCAACGAGTTCGACTGCGACTCCGGGGCCGATTACCCTGCCGCCCATGCAGAGAATATTGGCGTCGTTGTGCAGACGGGTGTACTTCGCGCTGAAATGGTCGGAGCAGCAGGCAGCGCGAATTCCCTTGATCTTGTTTGCCGCCATAGACATGCCGATTCCCGTGCCGCAGATGAGTATTCCCTTATCGCATTCGCCGTCCGCGACACTGTGACCTACAGCGGCGGCAATAGGCGCGTAATTGACCGAGGCTTCGGAATCCGTTCCGAAGTCCTTGAATTCGACGCCTTTTTCCCTGAGATATTTGATGACTTCCTGCTTGAGGGCAAATCCCCCGTGATCGCAGCCTATTGCTATCATGATGTGTATGCTCCTTTGTGTCATTATTTTGCCGATTGTAAAAGTGGGAAAGCAGCGAGGATTCGGGACTTGGGCGTTTTGAAGAGGGATGTTTCTTCTCCACCCTGAACTCCCTATATTGGCGCTGCTTTCTTTCTTTTTTTCGTTTTAAATTCTCATTTTCTCAGCTTCAGAGCCGACTTTTCACGCTCCGCCTGTGACGGTCTCAGGTAGGTTGGAATCAGCTTGTCCGGAGGAAGTGTTCCTTTTTCGCCGATAATTCTGGTGGCAGCCATTGCCACGCCGAACCCCCTCGCGTAACGAAGGTGTTCCGGGACAAGCCTTATATCCGGCAGTCTTTCTCTCATGGAATCATAGCAGAGCGAAGCGCCGTCGCCGGCAAGATATACCGTTCTTTGCCCGGACTGAAGCTCCTTTGTCAGATCGTCTATGGAAATTGCCCTGTCGTCGCAAAGACGGATGATTCCTTGTCCGTCGCAGTCAAATAGCGCGTTGTAGACCTGCTGCCTGCGAGCGTCCATGACGGCGCAGACAATGCCCTCCTGGACCATGCAGTTCCACGCAATCGCCTCAAGCGTGGAAACTCCGACGCATGGAACATTGCCCGCAAAAGCCATGCCCTTGACTGCGGCTACGCCAATGCGTATGCCTGTGAATGAACCGGGACCGGAGGACACCGCGTAACAGTCAATGTCCTCTGCGGTCAGCTTTGCGTTTGCCAGAGTGTTCGATATCATTGGAAGCAGCGTTTCGCTGTGGGTCAGCCCTACCCTGACAAAGCTCTCGGCAATCACATTACCGTTCTCAACTATCGCGCAGCCGGCGGATATCGCCGAGCTGTCGATCGCAAGTATTTTCATGTTTTTCAGTTCGCTTTCGTTGGTGATTGTTCAGGATAAATCGGTTCCTGTTATCCGGAAAAGACGAGTGTCGTCGTGATCCGGCGCGGATATTTCTATATTTATCCGTTGGTCCGGGAGGGCTCCCTCTATGTTTTCGCTCCATTCCGTCACGATTACTCCACGGCCGAGATAATCGAAGAATCCTGTGGAGTAGAGATCATCCCAGCTCTCCACACGGTACATGTCGAAATGATAGAGTTTTTTTCCGTTCCCGTGCTCATGTACAATGGCAAAGGTCGGACTTGATATTTCATTTGGGTCTATTCCCAGACCGTCGGCAAGTCCTCTGACGAATGCTGTCTTGCCCATGCCTAAACCGCCGAAGAGGGCAATTATTTCATCTCCTTTGAGTTTAGCGCCGATTCTTCTGCCGAGCGCCTCCGTTTCCTCTGGGGAGTGGGTTATTATTGAATCCTCCATCAGAACAGACCTGTTATGGTGCCGCTGCCGTCAACGTCGATCTTGTTTGCGGCAGGTACTTTGGGAAGCCCCGGCATGGTCATAATATCGCCTGTGAGTGCGACCACGAATCCCGCGCCGTGCGAGAGCCTGACTTCCTTGACGGTGATTTCGAAATCGGTTGGTCTGCCAAGCACCGTCGGATCGTCCGACAGGGAATACTGCGTTTTTGCTATGCAGACCGGCATGTTCTCGGCGAGCTGCTCGAAGGAAGCGATCTGTTTTTCGGCGGCAGTTGTGTAATTTACCTTTGAAGCACCGTAAATCTTGGTGGCAATCTCGTTTATCTTTTCCTTAATGGAAAGTGATGTAGAATAAATCGGCGCGAAATCCGAGGGCTTTTCGACTGCCTCGACGACCTTTCTGGCAAGTTCCACGCCGCCTTCGCCGCCCTTTGCGAATACTTCGGAAAGGGCAAATTCAGCGCCTTTTTCGCGGCAGTAATCCGCGATGTAATCAAGCTCCGCCTGAGAGTCCGAGAGGAAACGGTTGATCGCAACGACGACATTTACCCCGTATTTCTTCATGTTTTCGATGTGAGCGCCGAGGTTGACAATGCCCTTTTTGAGCGCGTCGAGATTCTCAGCGGACAGTTCGGTCTTCGGTACGCCTCCGTTGTATTTGAGTGCGCGGACGGTTGCCACGAGTACGCATGCCGCCGGCTTGAATCCTGCAAACCGGCATTTGATGTCGTAGAATTTCTCCGCGCCGAGATCCGAGCCGAATCCGGCTTCTGTAATGCAGTAATCAGCCAGTTTTAGAGCCAGCTTGGTGGCGCGGATCGAGTTGCAGCCGTGGGCGATATTGGCGAAGGGTCCGCCGTGCATGATAGCGGGAGTTCCCTCGAGAGTCTGAACGAGATTCGGCTTGATTGCGTCCTTGAGCAGGGCTGCCATTGAGCCTTCTGCGTGAAGGTCGCTTGCAAAAACCGGCTTGTTGTCGTATGTGTATGCGACAAGAATTCTGCCGAGTCTGTATTTGAGGTCATTGAGATCAGAGGCAAGGCAGAGGATAGCCATAACCTCACTGGCGACGGTTATTATGAAGCCGTCCTCACGCGGTACGCCGTTCATCCTGCCTCCGAGACCCACGACGACATTTCTGAGAGCGCGGTCATTCATGTCGAGACAGCGCTTGATGAGGATTCTGCGGGGATCAATGCCGAGAATATTGCCCTGCTGCATATGGTTGTCCAGAAGAGCGCAGCAGAGGTTATTGGCAGAGGTGATGGCGTGCATGTCGCCGGTAAAGTGGAGATTGATATCTTCCATCGGCACTACCTGTGCGTAACCGCCGCCTGCCGCGCCGCCCTTGATGCCGAATACCGGTCCGAGCGAAGGTTCGCGAAGGGCTATGATTGCCTTTTTGCCTATTTTTGCCATTGCCTGACCAAGTCCTACGGATGTGGTGGTCTTGCCCTCGCCGGCGGGAGTGGGGTTGATGGCGGTAACAAGGATGAGCTTGCCGTCAGGCTTGCCGTCGAATCTTGAATACAGCTCCTCGCTGAGTTTTGCCTTGTACTTGCCGTAAAATTCCAGATCGTCGGCGGAAAGACCGAGGTCCTCGGCAACCTCCTGAATAGGACGCATTTTTGTCTGCTGTGCTATTTCGATGTCAGAAAGCATAAATCTCTCTCCTTTGGATAATAATTGAAGGACACGCGCATAATAATGCACATGATTTTCATTTTCAGAACCATTATATCATACATTAATGCAGAATTCAAATAACTTTCACTATTTATACTTGAAGTATTTGAATAAATAAATTATAATATTTCATATAATTTAACCATACCTGTGGGTTAAAATGAGGAAAGGAATGATGTATGAGAAATGTATGATAAATTACAGGCTGTAAGAAAATTTGCAGCAAAAGCCGCAAACGCTTCCGTGAATTACGTCAGGACAACATACATAGCAATGTGGGCGCTGATTCTTACCTGTACGATTTACGGATGTATGCTCATTCACAGCGCGCGTCCTATCGCTATCAAGACTCAGATAATGGCTGCGATGATCGGATTCGGCGGAGCGTTTATCATTTCACTGATGGATTATCACAGGCTGGGACAGCTATGGCCTCTTGTTGGCGGAGCATGCGTCTTCCTTGTTGGACTTACATTTGTTGTAGGACAGTCCGCTATAGGCGGCAACGCTGTCGCCGATGACGTTGCGTGGCTAAATATATTCGGCTACAGCTTCCAGCCGTCCGAGCTTATGAAGATTGGCTTTATTGTCACTTTTTCCTATCATTTATCATATGTCGTTGAAAAGAATACTCTCAACACACTGTCGAGCGTATTTATGCTTGGCGGACATGCCCTTGTTCCGGTAGGTCTGTGCATACTTCAGGGAGATGACGGAACGGCGCTTATGTTTATGGTGATGTTCCTGATCATGTTCTTTTCGAGCGGTCTGAGCTGGAATTTTATTATGCTCGGTCTTTCGGCAATTGTGGCGATGTCGCCTATTTTCTGGCAGAGCATGAGTCCTCACCAGCAGAAGCGTTTTTCAGCTGTTTACAACCCGCAGGAGGGCGATGAGATGGGCATTCTCTATCAGCAAACCCTCGGCAAGGTGGCAATTGGCAACGGCGGGCTCACCGGCGAGGGGCATGGCACCAGCACGATGATTCAGTCGGGACTTGTTCCTGAAGATCACAACGACTTCATTTTTACGGTTGCGTGCGAGGAATTCGGATTTATCGGAGCGGTTTTTCTTTTGGGACTGCTCTTTACGATTATGATGCTTTCGCTCTATGCGGCGTTCAAGGCTGTGGACATGATGGGAAGATTCATGTGCATTGGTTTTTTTGCTATGATTGCAACTCAGACGATATTCAACATTGGAATGTGTGTTTCCGTGCTGCCTGTTATCGGAATCACTTTGCCGTTCTTTTCCGCCGGCGGTTCGTCGAGCATGTGTCTGTACTTTGGGGTAGGAATTGTACAGAGCGTGTATATGCGGACTGTTGAGAGTACGGGAGCGGCGATAGGCGCCAGACGGAAAAGCATGAGAGTCAGATACAGCTGATTGATAAGAGACTGCTGACATATTTCCACGTGTGCGGATGGCGCAAGCTGAACAAGTTCAGCTTGCAGATATTTTCGCCAAGGCAGCCAAAACAGCAGGCAATACTTTGTGTTAGATTGTAAAAGTAAAAAAGAAAAAAGGAAAGCGCGCAGCGCCAATAATGGGGTGCAGGGGGCAAGGCTCCCTGCCAGGGG
>ONWI01000118.1 GCA_900321515.1 uncultured Eubacteriales bacterium
AAAAACAAAAAAAGAAAAAGGAGACACGCCGGTTGTTGGCATATCTCCTTGGAATATAATCAAATTTGAATCAAACGAAGCAAACCGCACAGGATGCGTCAGGAATTCTTGCTGGTGACAAACGCCTGCATAGGAGCGGTTGCGGCAGTGACGTTTGCAAGCTCGTCGCCCTGGATGGCGTAGCCGGTGAGCTGAATCGTGAATTCCGGAAGGGTTGTGACATAAATGACAGTATTATTGAAAGTATAGGTACCGTCACCGGTTGCTGCTTTTCCCGCACCGGTAAGAGTGAGCTTATAAAGCTGAACTACGCCAAGGTCGGATGTATTGACCCATACTCTTTTCGCGTTTGCGCCGCTGTCGGGGAAGGAATTGATGCGTACCGCGTCAAACAGGGTATTTGTCTGGTTGATCTTTGAAGCATCCTGGCCTACATCATACTGCGAGCTGAGCTTCTGATTGTAGATAAAGAGCGTGCCGGTCTTGCCGCTGTCGGAGATGTCGGTCCAGAAGCCGGCGCCGGTGCCGGTTCTGTGTCCGGCGGTGGTATCGGTATCGTCGAGGTCGGCGGATGTGCCGGTTGAGCCGGTTGGGACTTTTCTCACTTCGGCGATAGCGGTTTTGAAATCATCGTAATTGGCAAAAGTCACTTCATACCCGAGGAAATTGCCGTGGTCAGCGTCCACCTTGGTGCTTGCCAATGGATGTGCTTCCTCCAGACCGGTATTTGTGCCGCTGTCAGCGGGCAGATACACATTCTCCGTTGGAATTTTCAATGTGTATTTCACACCCAGCGCCACCCATTCGTCCGAAGTGGTGCCGTTCTGTTTTTTATTCTCTCCCTCAAACCGACTCTCGTTCGAGTCATTGGTGGAGTTTCTGAGCTGAGGATTCTTGGGAATATAGCTTTCGGGAGAATAAGCCTGCGCGAGGTTATAGCCGAGTCCGTCAGGCGAAGAGATTCTGGAGCCGTTGGGGAGCTGAGGCTTATCCGTATCCTGGGTTCCATTCGGCCATGCGTCGCCGGTGGGAACGCCCTCATTCGGATCTGTGGTTCTTTCATGATCCCAATCAAGGTTATCGAAGGTCGGCTCCTGGAACTTTACTTTGATATCGGGATTATTGGTGAATTTGTTTTCGACAGCATCTATCGACGCTTTTTGAAGAGCCATTGTGACTGCAACCGTGGCTGCCGAAACGAGAGCCAGAGTCAGCACTACAAGCAATGCATTTCTGATTTTCTTTAATTTCATAGAAAAATCCTTAAATTATCTTTCCAAGCGGCGCGCATTCTCCTCACCGCTTAAAATCCGAAGTAATAACTGGATCACTGCCGTCGATTCCGCGCCGCGGACATGTTCTCTGAACGGTGCGTGAATCGGACAACTAAGCGCAAACCCTGTCTGCCATGATGCAGCGATCAGGGATCTTCATCAGCCGCTACACTGCTCCACTTGCAGGAAATGGAGGTTTTGGACTCCAAAAGCTCCGCAATGCCATCCAATGAAATATCATGCCAGGCACCGTTGCTGTAATAATAATTCTCTCCGTTGTCTGGAAGCGGGTCGGATGTGGACGGAAGAACCGGGCGGAAGCCCCACGCAGTCTCAACCTCGTTGAGCGACGATTCTTTATAGAAATCGGCTGTCTTCCACCTCGATGAATCGGTGGACACCGCCTGAATCGCGTCTGCGAGAATATCAACATGAATTACGCTTCCGGAAGGCAGGTTGACGGCATTCCTGACCGTAACCTTGTTTTGATCAAACAGCTTCACTGTTGAATCACCCGGGAGAAGGATGCGGTTGTAGTAGTAATAACCGTCTTTTCCCTTGGTCCAGTCTCCCTGATCGGGATCGTCATATGGAAGGTCCTCAAGCGCCACGCCGTTTGACTGCCCGTTGGCGTAAAGCATAGTGATATTGTAGCCCTTGCTGTCGTAAACGGTCATAATAACCTTGGCGCGGAGATAGACCGGCTTCTTGTCGCTGCCGGAAGCATTTTTAATCTCGGCGTCCTTTGTAATCAGACCGTTGTTGTTGTCGTATGTGCCAGTGGCGGTGTTAAAGGAGAAATTCACGGAATAATCGTGATTGGAAGGCTCGACGATATTGATGTTGGTGTAGGTCATGGAGGCAAACTCGTTTTTGCGCATCTGTGTAAAATCGGTAAGAAACGCCCTGACAACGAATGCCGCGGCGGCTGTGACAACAATAAATCCCATGACTGCGCAGACCGCCACTGCATAATCATTGCGGTTCCAGCTTCTGTAGTTTCTCACCTTTTTCTTAATGCGCTCCGTCAGAAGGCTCACTCTCCGGCGGCTCATACGTTTTTTGCTCATTGATCTCACCTTCTTTCTTTTTCAATTCATCGTTGAGGATATCTGCCGCGTCCCGCGGAGTCAAATCGCCTTTTTCTCCGGTGATCTTGGCGTCATTCACACTTTCCGGCTCATTCTCAACCTCACCCTCATCCTCGTCCTCCAGCTCCGCCATCTTGCCGATGATGATGCCGAGGAGCAGCAGGCACGCCAGAATGATAAAGGTGAGGATTCTGCCCTGCGACGTGATGAACCACGCCGCGAAGTAGCCCATATAGGGTATCGAGAAATCAAGCGCCTTGCCCAGGAGCTGGTCAAAGGCGATGCGTTCAGAGGTGTTGTTGTTGTCGCCCTTAGTGGTGAACAACCTCTGTTCGCGGTCAATGGCAATGACTCTGTGGGTAATGGTGAGCGAACCCGATGAAAAGGTTATCGGGTCGCCCACATTGATGTCTTCAGGAGAAGCGTCGGTGACGTAAATCAGGCTTCCGACGGGGAAACTCTGCTGCATCGACGCGCTTACCACCATGTAAGGCTGGTAGCCGAATGCCCTCGGCAGCAGGAAAACAGCGCACAGCACGATGACCGCGGCAACCAGCACGGTATTAATAACAGTTTGTATCACTTTCACTGTAACGTACCTCCAGGGCAGTATTGCCATGCGTTAATTAGCGGCCCACAAACCTGTGCCGCCGGTCGGCTGCACATGATCGCCTACAGGACAAGAGTTGTCAGCCGCCGCGACATCACCTTCAACGTCTTTGCGGGAGTCGTCAGCCTTGTGATTGATGAAGGTCACCTCGGCGGTGTTATGGAGAGTGACGGTCTGATTGGAAGAGTCGGTATAGCTGTAGTCCGACGCGAAGGTATCGACCTGAGCCATTTTGCCGTAAACATCGTCTGTAATGACCAGATTGCGTCCGACTTTATTCTCACCGTCATAGCCGGTATAAGTGCCCTCGTCGGTAACTGTCACATTGTTGAGATCGTATTTCCACGACCAGTCGGTCATTTCCCTGACCACATAGGAAAAGGCGGCATCCACCCGGAGAATTACGCTCTTCCTGTTGACTCCGTTGGCGAAGTCATCCGGACCGAAGCTGATGTATTCCACGGTGCTGAAATTATTGTAGGTCGGAGCATACGAACTGTAAGTCGTATCATTGTATGTTCCGAACATAGGCTGATTGGCGTTGCACTGGTCAATATGGAAGAGGAACGACTGCTCGGCCTGAGTCGCGCTCTGATAGCCGTTGTAGTCCTTGTCGGTGTCGGAGGCTCCGCCGCCGACCGTGCCTCCCCTGCCGAGCAGCCCCGCCGGGTTGTCGCCGCTGTCGGAATCATCCGGGTCATCCGGATCGTCCTTATGGGTGTAATAATAGAAGTTGTCTATTTCCTTGGTGA
>ONWI01000120.1 GCA_900321515.1 uncultured Eubacteriales bacterium
GAATGTTGCTGATTTCCTGGGGTTTTCTGTTCATTCGCCCATCACTTTCCTTATGTTTTTCAGCTTGTTTCTGAGGCTGCCGTCAATTCGCAGCCCTTCGATGTCCACTGTCACGCCGCCAAGCAGCGCGGGGTCTGTTTTCCAGCGAATATTGAGCTTGCAGCCGCTTAAATGCTCCAGCTTTTCGCGGAGTCTGAGCTTCTGATCATCGCTCAGTTCGACAGCGCTTATCACTTCGGCGCGGGCAAGTCCCGCGCTCCGGTTGTAGAGTTTTTCATACTCGCTCACGCAGTCCCTGAGAAGTTCAGCGCAGCCGTGTTCACACAGCAGGGAGAGGAATGACATGACGTATTCCGAAAGCTGCCCCTCAAAAGCCTGTTCCACGTTCGCAATGCGTTCGGAACGCGGAATTGCGGGGGACGCGAGAAATTCCGCATATCCCGGAGCGTCCTCAAAAACGCTCTCGATAAAGCGAAGTTCGTCAAGAGTTTCCTTTTCGCTGTGTGATTCGCGTGCCAGTGAAAACAGGGCTGCGGAATATTCCTTACTCGTCGCCCTCATGTTACTCACCTATTTCAGAAATGAATGAATCTATCAGATCGCTGTGGTCGTCGGCGTTGATCTCCCTTTCGAGCAGTTTGCCGGCAATGGCTGCCGACACGTCGGCGATTCTTTCCCTGATATCGTCTTCGGCCTTGCGGCGCTCCGCGTCGGCTTCCGCTCTGGCGCGGCTGATCATGTGATCCGCCTTTTCGCGGGTCTCGCCGAGAATTGCGCTGCTCTGACGGTTGGCGCTCTCCACCGCGCTGCTTACTATTCCCGCGGCTTCTTCATCGGCTGCCGCCATTCTGTTTTCCCACTGAGCCTTTGCCCTGAGCGCGTCTTCCTTTGCCTCATCGGCTTCGTGATAGCGCGAATCTATCGCCGCCTGACGGTCGGCGAGCACCTTCTTGACCGGCTTGTAGAGAAATTTTTTGAGCATGAGAAAAAGTATCAGCAGATTGCAGAGCGATATGACGATATGCCAGATATTAATTGAAATTATATCCAATGACTGCATAATTCGTCACCTCTGAGCGCTTAGCGGCCTAAGGCTTTCATGGTTTCGGTCAGGATATCGACGAAACGGCCAGGCGCAACGAATATAAGCAGGATGGCGATAACCAGAGCGTAAAGACCGGTGGTTTCCGCGACGGCGCAGCCCATGAGCATTGTTGTGGTCACGTCTCCCTTGGATTCGGGCTGACGGCCTATTGCTTCACAGGCGGCGGCAACGGCGTTGCCTTCACCTATACCGGGTCCGATACCGGCGATCATTGCGGCTCCGGCGCCGAGTGCGCAGCATCCTAAGATAATACCGATTGCAAGTTCCATGTTAAATTACCTCCAAGTTTTTGATAGATGTTTTTTGCTTGCCTTTCTTTTGCTTCTGTCTTTTGAAATATTCCTCTGCGGGGAAGCCGCCCGCAACATACAGCATGGTCAGCATGGCGAAGATAAACGCCTGCAGACACCCGCTGAATATGTCGAAGTAAACCGAGAACACCGCCGGGAGTCCTATGCGGAAAAGCGGTATTTCTCCCAGAAATCCCGGAAGAGCTCCGAGAATCAGCCGCGAAAGCCCTTGAAGAGCAGTCGCCAGCAGCACGGATATGACCGTGCCGGAGAGTATGTTGCCGTAGTGACGGAATGCCATGGAAACAGGCGTGGCAAATTCGCTTATCATATTGAGCGGCGCTAAGAACGGCACCGGTTCGGCAAAGCTCTTTAAGTAATGAATGGGGCCGCACTTCATCTTGTAATAGGTGATGAGTATGAAGACCAGTATCGCCCAGCCCGCAGTCACATTCAGGTCGGATGTAGGCGGGAAGAGTCCGGTCAGAGATAGCAGGCTTGAGAATGCCGACAGCCCCAGAACCGCTCCGATAAACGGCGCGAAGTCGGCGAAATATTCGCCCATGTTGCTTTTTACCAGCTTTTCGGTCATTTCCACAATCCACTCGGCGAGGTGCTGACGTTTCTTGTCCGGAATTTCCTTCAGCCCGTGTGTCAGATAAAGGCACACAAAGAGCAGAGAGAGCATGACCAGCCATTGATTGACCTGAGTTTCGGTTATCGGCAGACCTCCGAGCGGCAGCGGAATTGTGAAGAAGATGTACGCCCCGGATATCTCTATGCCGTCGGCTGCCGGAATCAAGATTATTTTCAGCAGCGCCCCCACAGCAATCGGCATTATCATGCCTCCAATCAGTAGCGCGTCAATCAGCTTCGGATTTTTTTCTGTTTTCTGCACATTGTCCATTTTCTATATTATTAACACACCTTTCTATGGCAGAGTGGGGTGATGCATCTCAGCTGCCGTTCTTAGCAAAAAACGGTCTGAGCATAACTCCTATTCTCGGAAAGAAAAGAGGAATTATCACCGCGTACTCGTTGAGGCAGGGCAGCACGAAGCCGAGCACTATCACTGCAAGCTGCATGAGAAGCCGCCCGGTCTGCGAGAGCTTCATGAGGTCGGCGGCGGGTTTCTTTTCCCTGCCGAGCGCCTTCTGCACGGTCACTCCCATCAGGAAGAAATTTCCCACTGCGGCAGCGGCTCCGAACGCGTTGCCGAGCAGCACAGTGTAATCCCAGTGTTTTGCCACAAGGAAACCCGCCTGCAGCAGCAGGCTCAATATTCCCGTAACAGCGGCTATATAAACCGTTTCCCGTTTGACCGTAGCGTCTGTTTTTCTGAACCAATCCAGCAATCGAAACACTCTCCTTCCCTCAAAACGCTTTTTAATTCGATTTATTATACATTCTTTTGCGCTTCAAATCAATAAAGTTATTGTAAACAATTTATTGCAGATTCGGTCATTCAGCGGGAAGAACGGAAATCTGACAGCGCTTTGCCGACAAGGTTATGGGGGCTTGCCGTTTTTTTCAGCAGGCTCTTATAA
>ONWI01000123.1 GCA_900321515.1 uncultured Eubacteriales bacterium
CGTCGCCCGAAAAGAGCATCTTGCCGAGGAAGCCGCGCAGAGTGGTCTGAAGTGCGTCGGGCGCATACTGCGCCAGCCAGTCGATGATTGAGAGGTCGCAGTTGTCGAAATACTCGGAACTGTCCTTGCGGAAGTAGGATTGCGTGGTGCTTACGCCCCATTTGAACGCACCTTCGTCAGGCTCCATCTCGCCCATGAGAATCTGGAAGAGCGTGGTATTGGCAATCTCGTTGTCACCGACAAAAGCTATCTTATCGCCCTTGTTGACGCGGAAAGATACGTTGTTGAGTACCTTTACGCCGTTTACCGTCTTGCTTATGCCCTCGACCCAGAGAATCTCTTTGCCGGCCTCTCTGTCCATGTTAAAGACCACAAACGGATATTTTCTCGATGAGGCGGGCATTTCCTCCACCGTCAGCTTGTCGAGCAGCTTACGGCGTGCGGTCGCCTGCTTTGCCTTGGATTTGTTGGCGGAAAAGCGCTCAATGAAGGACTGGAGTTCTTTTATCTTATCCTCGCGCTTCTTGTTCTGGTCATTGAGAAGTCGCTGCATGAGCTGGCTGGAATGGTACCAGAAGTCGTAGTTTCCGACATACATCTTGATCTTGGTGTAGTCAATATCGACAATATGCGTGCAGACGTTGTTGAGAAAGTGGCGGTCATGCGACACGACGATGACCGTGCCGACATAGTCCATCAGAAAGTCCTCCAGCCATTTGATCGCCTGAATATCCAGGTGGTTGGTAGGCTCGTCGAGCAGGATAATCTCTGGCTGTCCGAAGAGCGCCTGCGCAAGAAGCACCTTGATCTTGTCGCGGTCGTTGAGCGTGCTCAGAGTCGCGTAAGGGTCAACATCTCCCAGACCCAGACCGCTGAGCAGCTTGGAAACGTCGGTCTCCGCGTCCCAGCCGTTAAGCTCGGCGAATTCTCCCTCCAGCTCCGAGGCGAGTATTCCGTCCTCTTCGGTGAAGTCGGGCTTGGCGTAGAGCGCGTCCTTCTCCTGAATGATCTCATAGAGTCTTGGATTGCCCATGATAACAGTGTCCATTATTGAATAATCGTTGTATGCGAAGTGGTTCTGCTTTAATATGGACATTCTCATTTCCTTTGGTATAACCACTTCGCCGGTGGAAGGCTCAAGCTCACCGGAAAGTATTTTGAGGAATGTTGACTTGCCCGCGCCGTTCGCTCCGATAATGCCATAGCAGTTGCCGGGTGTAAATTTCAGATTGACATCTTTAAAAAGGTTAGTTCCGCCGAAATTCAGGCTTACATTTGAAACTGTAATCATTCTCCGGTTCCTCCGTAATTTCATCATTAATAAATCAACCGTGTGATTTCGCAGATTTGCAAATACACACGGTAATGATTATATCACATTTTCATTATTAATGTAAAGGGGATAATTGTTCGGCCGCTTAAAAATGTACAAAGCAACAAAAATCGCGTTTATAATGACGTAAAGTTGTAGAATTATCTGCCTTCTTTTTTTATCCTGTTCCAATACGCCATTGCAGCCTGTTCGTTCTTGTTGTCGCCGAAGTCATAGTAATGCACGTCACGCAGCATATCGGGAAGGTACTGCTGCCGGACGTAATGATTGGGGAAGTCGTGGGGATACAGGTAATTCTGACCCTTGACCGCCGCGTCCTCGCCGTCGAAGTGCTTGTTCTGCAACTGCCGCGGAACGGAGCCGACCTTTCCTGCGCGAATGTCGGCGAGCGCCGCGTCAATCGCAAGGTATGCCGAATTCGACTTGGGCGCGGTGGCAACCAGCACAACCGCGTCTGCAAGCGGTATTCTCGCTTCGGGAAGTCCCACCATGAGCGCCGCGTCAATGCAGCTCTTGACTATGGGGATGAGTTGAGGATAGGCGAGTCCCACGTCCTCACATGTGCAGACCATCAGGCGGCGGCATATTGACGGCAAATCGTCTGCCTCTATGAGCCGCGCCAGGTAGTGAATGGCAGCGTCCGGCTCGGAGCCGCGCAGCGACTTCTGGAACGCTGAAAGGATATCGTAATGCTCCTCGCCGTCCTTGTCGTAGCGGAAGGCGCTGCGCTGGGAAAGCTCCTTTGCCCTGTCGAGCGGGATTCTGCGCACGCCCTTCTCCGGCGCACAGGACATGACGCACAGCTCCACCGAATTGAGCGATTTGCGCACATCGCCTCCGCAGCCGACAGCAATGGTCCTGTAAACACCGTCCTCAATGTCGAATTTTTCATTAAGCTCTTTTTCCATGAAGGCAAACGCGCGCTTTACGCCGCGTTCCACCTCTTCCGGCGGCACAGGCTTGAATTCAAACACTGTGGAACGGCTGAGTATTGCCGAATAGACGTAGAAATACGGATTTTCGGTAGTTGAGGCAATAAGGGTTATCTTGCCGTTCTCGATGAATTCCAGAAGCGTCTGCTGCTGCTTCTTGGTGAAATACTGAATCTCGTCGAGGTATAGCAATATCCCGTTCTGCGCCATAAAGGTATCAAGTTCCTCCACAATGTCCTTGATATCCTTGGTGGAGGCTGTGGTGCCGTTGAGTTTGTGCAGGCGGCGGTTGGTTCTGGCTGCTATAATGCCGGCAAGAGTGGTCTTGCCTATGCCGGGAGGACCGTAAAAGACCATGTTGGGAATATTTCCCGATTCTATTATCTTGCGCAGGGCACAGTGTTCACCGAGCAGGTGACGCTGCCCTATCATGTCATCTATTTCCTTCGGACGTATTCTGTCCGCAAGCGGTGATGCCATTTGTTATAATCCCGCCTTTCAATAAAAGAGCCTGTACTTATTGCGAATCAATGTGAACGACTCAGAGCCTGTTTGTGATTGACAATTAGTATTATCTTTCGTCGGGGAAAATCGCGTCGAGTCCGCGCTGCACGGCGACATCCCAGAATCCCCATTCGTGACCTGCGTCAGCCTGTTCAAAGATGAAGTCCATTTTGCTCAGGTCGAGCATGTCTCGCAGACGCACGACAGATGCATAAAGCTCGTCCCGCTTGCCGCAGGCAAGATAGATGAGCGGCTGAATCTGGGAATAGGTATGGCTTTCACTTATCAGACTGTCAAGCTCCATGTCACGCGGAATCAGCATTCTGTCGCCGAGTATGGCACGCCAGCAGTCTGTCTTGCCCTCGCCTATCTCTTTTTTGACAAAATCGTCGATGTCGGCAATGGGAGAAAGTGCAATGCAGCCAGCGTACTGCTCCGGGAAGGTCAGGGCGCATCGAAGAGCGCCGTAGCCGCCCATTGCCGCGCCGCAGATGTAGGTATGCTGCCGGCTGAATCCCACGCGGAACATGTTGCGCACCACTTCGGGCAGTTCCTTTGAGACCATGGTAAAGTACCTGCTGCCGTTTGCCATATTGGCATAGAAGCTGCCGTCTCCGCTTGGAATTACGACAGCCAGCCTCTTGAAGTACGCGTACCGTTCGATGTTTGTGCGATAGAGCCATGTGTTGCAGTCATCAGTCCTTCCGGGGAGTATATACAGCACAGGGTAACCGTTCGCGGGTGGATTCGTCACGGTATCGTGGGGAAGTATCACTGTGAAATGCGTGAGCCTGCCCACCTCCGAGGATAAAAAGCTGCCTTGTAAAACCGCCATATATATTCAAGTCCTTTCATTTCATTGCCACACAAATATTCAGTTTATATGATAGCATTTTTAAACAGGCATGTCAATTTGCTTATTGTTAATTTTTGTTTGAGAGATTGACACAGAAAATCCCCCTGCCGGAACACATTAAAATTATAATATGTCCGCCGACAGGGGGATATCGCGTTTTTAATGATAAAGCCTGTTCAACCGTCCGTTACGCGGTTGGATTCTCCTTGAACTTCTTGTATTCTGACGCCGCCTTGAAAGTGAACATGACGGCACATACTTAACAATTACCTGTAACTTTGCGAATAATTCCTATTAAATTGTAACAAATAAATAGTCATTTGTCAATACGAAATAATTCCACAAATGAAAAACAATGAAAAACAATCAAGCTTCTTTTCAAAAAAGCCGAAAAAAACTCTTGACAAACAGGATTTGGTTTGATATAATAATCAGGCAGTCAAAATTCGGGTATGCGGAATTAGCTCATCTGGTAGAGCGCCACCTTGCCAAGGTGGAGGTAGCGAGTTCGAGCCTCGTATTCCGCTCCAC
>ONWI01000125.1 GCA_900321515.1 uncultured Eubacteriales bacterium
CGGTGGCGCTGCCCCCGGACCCCTGGCAGGGAGCCTTGCCCCCTGCGCCCCATTATTGGCGCTGCGCGCTTTCCTTTTTTGCTTTTAAATCGCCTAAATTGGGTGTATCAGCCGATTTCTGAGGAAACTGTCATGCTCAGCTTCGCTATTCTAACTATTGTATCACTGGTTTTGTCTGGCTATCCTGCTCGACCCTATCCGATCAGCGCCGACTTCGATCAACGCGGCAGCGTCTTCTACAGACTGGATGCCGCCCGCTGCTTTTATCCTGACACGCGGAGGAAGATTCGCCCTGAAAAGCCGGATATCTTCAACCGTCGCCCCTCCGCTGGAAAATCCTGTAGAGGTCTTGATGAAGTCCGCTCCGGAATCGGATACTATCCCGCACATTGCGATCTTCTCTTCATCTGTCAACAGGCATGTCTCGATTATTACTTTGAGTATCTTTTCTCCGCATACCTTTTTTATTTCCCGTATCTCGGAGAGAATACTGCTGTATTTCCTGTCCTTGAGCCATCCTATATTGATAACCATGTCTATTTCGTCCGCTCCGTCAGCAAGCGCTTCGGAAGTCTCAAATACCTTCGCTGCCGTGGTGTTGTAACCGTTCGGAAAACCTATCACTGTGCAGACCGCAAGCCTCCCATTCAGGTATTCTGCCGCCTGCCTGACATAACCCGGCGGAATGCATACCGAAGCCGTTCCGTATCTCACGCCCTCGTCACACAATGTCCTTATCTCTTCCCATGCGGCGTCCTGCCTGAGAAGCGTGTGATCGACTCTGCATATTATTTCTTTCCTGTCCATTGTTTTTCTCCTGCAATCGCTAAATATTCTGATCGTCAAGCGTCAGTTCAAACGAAGGTATGAATTTTTCGAGAAATTCTATTCCCTCCGGCAGTCCCATTGCCCTGACAGACTGTATCGTAGCCGCCTTTGCCGCCGTGAATTCTTTATTGCACGCCTTTTCTTCCTCAATGCACTTGATAAGCGCGCTCAGCTTGTCGGCGCATTTGACTATGCGAAGCAGTTCCGCGTCCTCGCCATTATGATTAATGAGCGGTAGATATTCGCTGCGAATATCCTCGGGCAGCAGCGACAGCAGACGTTCCTCCGCCGCGCTTTCAACCCCCGCGTATGCCGCGCGTATCTCGCTGCTGAAATATTTGACCGGGGTCGGCATATCGCCCGTTATTACCTCCGGCACATCGTGGAATATCGCCAGAAGCGCCGCGCGCTCCGGATTAACGCTGCCTCCGAACCGCTTGTTTCTGATTACGGCAAGCGCGTGGGCGATAATCGCCGTCTCGAGCGAATGTTCGCTGAGATTTTCACTGTGCGTGTTGCGCATCAGCGCCCAGCGGTCTATATACTTCATGCGTGATATTATCGCAAAGAAGGACGAGCCTCCCATGTATTCCGTCGAATTCTCCGTAACTTTCACTCTCCATTTTCTTCTTCACCGGAGTGCATCTCATCATAGTGCTGTCTTGCCTTCTCAAACAAATTGACCTGAGGCTCTTCCGGCTTGTCGCGTTCTTCCTTTCTGGCAGCGCTGGTTCTGGCTTCCGCAAGCGCATTGCTCCACGCCCCCGACAGCTTTTCTCCCGCCGAAGAGATCATACGGATCATCTTTATATCGTTCGGCCTGAATTCTCCCATATTGCCCTTGCTTGAGAATACCGCCGCGGTCAGCGATGTTATCGGTACGGACATGAGCAGTCCGAAGCAGCCTGCCAACGCGCGGAGCAGTTCAACCGCTATCATCTCATTATTAATAATCTCCTGAAGGGAAATATTGTACGCGCTGAACAGCATGAGCAGCTGGAACGAGCTTCCGACATAGGCAAGTATCATCGTGTTGAGCGAAGCGCCCATTATGTCGCAGCCTATGGACATTCCGGAACGCACAAGTTCCCAGCCCGTGATGTTGTCACCCATCTTGCCCTTAAGTTCTTCGAGTGAAGAGGCAATGGAAACGCTTACGTCAATGGTGCCGCCCAGACTTCCTATTACTATGGCTGCGAAGAGTATGGATGCGATGTCCAGATTGGATCCGTTTTCGGTGTACAGAAGACTGATGGATTCCTCATCCACCGTGCCGGTTATCCAGATGATTTTCCTGAGCACATACGCAATCAGCGCAGAGGTAAGCACGCCGCCGATCGCTCCGGTTCCCGCCGCGAGTGACGAGACGGAGGGTCCGTGAACCATGAGCAGCGTCACCACAATCGTGGCAAAGCCGAATACCGCCACCGCGAGAACCGGGTCCATGCCCTTGTAAACCAGCGGAATCATCACGAATATCAGCATAAGACATGTGATTATCAGCGCGGAAAAGGATTTGATTCCGCCCCGTCCGAAGAAAAGTATGAGCAGGACAATAAATCCCAGCGCAAGCCACATCAGTGGAATATCGCGCTGAAAACCGGTGCATGTGCCGTAAAGCGTATATGTATTGTAATCCATCACGAAATAGCCCAGCAGACGGTCGCCCTCCTTGGCGACAATAACCCCCTTGCCCGTGCCTGTGATGTCGGTCAGGTCAAGCTGCATTTCGGCTTCCACGCCCTTGTAGGGGCCCGTGAGTATTCTCACCATGAATGTCTGGGTGCGCTGAACTATGGATTCTCCGCCCCAGTCGCCGCCTGCTTCGCTTATCTCCAGCAGTTTTGTAACCACAACGCGCTCTATTTTCATTTCATCAACCGAAATGCTGTCAGAATCCGAGGCTTTCGGAAGATAATAGTCGCTCTGAGAAGAACTATTATCCGATGTCAGATCACTTTTTTTATCCGATCTGCCCATTGTAACCCAGAGCAGACCTACCAGAACAAGAACCAGCATTATTCCGCAACAGCTTATTAACGTCTTCTGATGCTTTTTTATAAATAGATGCAAATAAACACCTCCGAAAACCAAGGAAAAACATAATGTTTACAATTACATAATATTTTACAACAGATTTATGTATATAATATGAACATATGTATAATATATAAAAAAATTCAAAGCAAAGGAGCAATTTTTATGTCAGCAAATAACCCCAATCAAGGCAATTACCGCAGTTCACAACCGGGTATGCCTACTCAGGCAATGACCCAGGCACGCCCTCAGCCGCAGTATATCGCACAACCGCAGTATGCCGGTCAGATGCCTTCAAACAACGGAGGCAATAAGCAAAAAGGCAAAACCAGCGTTTCTACAATCCTGCTTTCGGCGCTGCTTGCCCTGCTGATGGGTCTCGGCGGAGGATATCTCGGTTCTAAACTCGGCGGAGGCGGCAAAACGGTTATTCAGACTGAGGACGGTTCAAAGGTGGTATTCCAGGAGATAGACCGCTCCACCGACATTGGAAGTCAGGCCTCATACGCTGTGGAGGACGTCGCTGCCGCTGTAGCGGATTCCGTCGTTGAAATAACCACGGAAAGCGTAACCACCAACAGCTTCCTTGGGCAGTATATCGCTCAGGGCGCCGGAAGCGGCGTTGTTTTCACCACCGACGGTTACATCGTGACGAATCATCATGTCATTGAGGACGCCACAAAAATCAACGTTACACTCAGAAACGGCACAAGCTTCGACGCAAAGATCGTAGGCGACGACGCTAAAACAGACCTCGCTCTGCTCAAAATAGACGCTTCCGGACTTACTCCCGCGGTGCTCGTCGCAGATTCGGACCAGCTCAAGGTCGGTCAGACCGCTATTGCCATCGGCAATCCCCTCGGACAGCTCGGCGGCACAGTCACAAGCGGTATCGTCAGCGCCCTCGGACGCGAGATAGAGATTCAGGGCGAAACCATGACCCTGCTCCAGACCAGCGCCGCAATCAATCCCGGCAATTCCGGCGGCGGACTCTTTGACGACAAGGGCAATCTTATCGGCATTGTCAACGCCAAATCCAGCGGTTCCGACATCGAAGGTCTGGGCTTTGCCATTCCCGCAAACACCGTCAAGAAAATCATCGGCGACCTGATGGAATACGGCTATGTCAAGGGTCGCGCCAATCTAGGTCTTTCTTATGTCACCATTAACAGCATCGCGGCGGCATGGCTCTATGGCTATGACGATTACGGCGTGTTTATTTCCAACGTCGATATGCTTTCAGACGCTTACACAGCGGGACTTCAGCCCGGCGACAAGATAGTTTCCATCAACGGCGCGCAGATTGAGTCGGAGGCAGACATTCAGGCTCAGACCAAAAATCTGAAGGTCGGCGATACTGTGAGCATGGTTATCAGAAGAAAAGGTCAGGATTATAAGGTTGACATCACCCTCACCGAATACAAGGGATAATCAGATTTCTTTCAGTTCTTTGCACATACTATTTCAGCCGCGGCAGGTTTCGGAAATCATGCCGCGGCTGTTTTATTCTCTTGTCGGACATACTGCGGATCAAATATATACTGGCTGAATCTGTCTGCCGTCAAGCGCGCTTTTTATCGCGTCGGGAGTCTTGTCAAAATGAACCACTACCGAATTCGGCTTTTTCCGCGGATCGTCCTGAGACATCGGTATAAAAAATATATTCTTGTTGTTCATCAGGGCGCCGATGTTCTTCGCGGCCGCTGCGAGAGCGTCATTGGTGGAAACACCTATTACCAGCGGACGGGCGTTGCGCAGATGCGCCTTTGCCGCGAGCGTAACAGAAGTATCCGTCACTCCGCACGCCAGTTTGGCAAGGGTGTTGCCTGTGCATGGCGAAATCACCAGCACATCGAGCAGTTTTTGCGGGCCGATCGGCTCAGCCTGCGCAATGGTGTGTATGACGCTCTTGCCGCATATTTCCTCGATTTCCTCAATAAAGTCGGACGCCGTTCCGAACCTTGTATCGAGCGTATACGCATTTTGCGACATTATCGGGTAAATGTCCGCCCCGTATCCGCGCAGCTGCTTCATTTCATCAATACTTCTGCGAAAGGTGCAGAACGAGCCGCACATGGCATATCCGATTTTGATATTATTTAAATCCTCCATTTCATTAACCCTCCTCTAAAATGGACATCACAGTTTCTTTGATAATCTCCGCCGCTGTCAGGGGAGAATATTTCCCCGGCAATCCGGGCGCGCGAAGCACGCCGATATTCCTTTTTTTGCACTCGTCGAGATCAATTCCTCCGGGGGCTGACGCAAGCTCAATCAGCAGAACGCCCGGCGACAGGCAGTCGATAAATCTGCTGTCCAGCACTCGCGCAGGAACGGTATTGATAATCACGCCATACTCCTTCGCCCTTCTTGCCGCCCTGCCGAATGTCATCGCTTCCATGCCCAGCGCCTCCATCTTTGCCCTGTCGGACGGTCTTCTCGCGGCGACTGCCACGCTTCCTCCCATTGCCCTGAGCATCGGCGCAAGAAATCCGGTTATCCTGCCGCACCCCGTTATCAGAAATCTGCTGCCGCACACGGTGCGCGGATATTTCGCGATAATCTCCGCAATCGCACCCTCGGCGGTTGCCTGCGCATTGCGCAGAAGAAACGCTTCGGTTGCGCTGTAATCATAAATGTTCAGCTGCGCGTACGCGGGAGAAATCTCTCTCAGCTTTCCTGCCATGCCTGTAAATACCGCCTTGCCGGTCAGAGCGTCGCAGAATTCGCTGTCAAGTACTATGCGATAGCTGCTCAGCGGTGTGTTGAGCGTCTCGCCGTCGCGCGTGGGCGGCATCGGAAGAATTATCGTATCCGCCATCAGAACAGCCGTCAGTGGGTCGGTTGACGCGGTTCCCACAAGCTGCTGCGCCGAATGCTCAAACCCCGAACAATATACCGTACTTCCCTCAGCCGCCAGCATGTTCGCCAGAGCTATCTGCCTTGCATCTCCTCCCACTACCGCAATTATTGATCTATCCAATACTATGACCTCCGTAAAGATAACATAAATCAAATGATATGTCGGGCGCTAACACGCCCTAATACAAATTATGCCGTTTTAAAAAAATTGACACAAAAACCGGGAAAAGATCGCTTGGGACCTTTACCCGGTTTTTGATTTCTTGCCAACGATGTATTTTACGAAGGTTCTGTTGGTGTAATCCTCTAATTTTTTTATAAGAAAATATTCAACAAAAATCTCATTTAAATGACCTTGGCAAAGCCACGAATCAGACCGAATCGCTCGGATTAATTCAGTTGGCCTTCATTTTTTCGAAGCACTCGCTGCAATAAACAGGACGTCCTTCTGTTGGCTCAAACGGAACGGTTGCTTCGCCGCCGCATGCGTCGCAGACTGCCTTATAGGTCTTGCGCTGCTGTCTGGTGGCTGCTTTTCTTGCATCACGGCATTCCTTGCAGCGCTGGGGCTCGTTTTCAAAGCCCTTGCTTGCATAGAACTCCTGCTCACCTGCCGTGAAAACAAAGTCTTTGCCGCAATCCTTGCATTTGAGAGTTTTGTCTTCGTACATTGTAAAAAACCTCACTTTAGAGAAAAAATAGAATGATTCGCTCCGGGACGGAATTACACCGCCATCTCCGCACCCATGCATTTGCATAATATGCGGCGCTGCTATATTGAGCTACCGGAACATTTATCAGGGAACGGCAAATAATCATCCCCGCTTTGACAGTCTGAACTTCTGCCTTACCCGTTGAATTGCATTATCAACTGATTTTGTGCTCACACCAAGCGCCTTCGCCGTCTCATCATAACTCATGCCCCTGAGACGCATTTCCACCACTGCCCGCTCAAGCTCACTCAGCTCCGACAGAATCTCCGATTCGGATTCCCCGGAAAGCACATAGCCCTCAGGGTCAGATCCGGCAGAAATATCGGTCCGCGCGCATACCGCTGACTCGTCCAGCTGAGAATGTGCGTTGAACAGTGCGTTTTTGCCGCTGAAATAGGATTTCACAGCCGACGTCAGTATATTCTCAACGCATCTGTCGGCATATGTGCGGAAACTCACGCCCTCGGAAGGGTCAAAGCTCCTTACGGCTTTCAGAATGCCTATCGCTGCCTCCTGCGACATATCGTCGGTGACGTCACACCCGCAAAGCCTGCTTTTGGCGACCGCCTTGGCATGAATCATTGTGTTGTACCGACCGAGCAGACAGGCAAATGCCTCCTGATCGTCATTTGCCGCCATGAGCGCCAGCTCGTCATCAGACTTCACTGAGAAAGAATTCATCGGCATCAGCCTTTCCTCCTTACAGCGCTTATGCTCCAAAACGACAAATTCGGGCGATTATGAATGCACATTTAAGGATTCATTAATAATACATTTACATAATACACCCGAACAATCATTTTGTCAATAGTTTTTATGGATTATATAAATATTTATGCTATTTTTTTGTTATTATTAATTCTGAGTCAATAGCTCCGCATTATCCACTTTATTTTTCACAACAGCCATGACTTTTGATGCTATCGGCCCGGCTACGGATCTTCCGGAGCCGCCGTTCTGCACCATTACCGAAAAAGCATACGGGTATTTCTCGTTGCTTGAAAAACCTACGAACCACGCATGGGATCTCTTCTTGCCGTCAAGCTCCGCGGTTCCGGTCTTGGCGCAGAATTCCATTCCTTGCGGGAAGCCTTTGTCGCCATAGCCGTTTTGCACGGTGTACCGCATCATTTCACGGAGCTTATTCGCTGTGGATTGACTCAGTACGCGGGTAGTGTCATTCTGCTTGTCAAAATTGAGCGGTATCCCCGAACCGGTGGTGATTTTCTCAATTATATACGGCTCTACGCATAATCCCCCGTTAGCTACAATTCCCATATAGCGCATCATGGCATAAGGACTGACCTCGTCGGTATTCTGTCCTACGCCCGTCCATGCCAGCTCATTGAGTCCCCCCGATGAAGCTATCTTGCCGCGAACGGTCGGAATGCCGCTGAGACTGTGATTGGTTATTATTCCGAGCTTGCGGGCATATTCCGCCGTATTTTCCCAGCCGATCTGCATTGATATTTCTCCGAAAGCGCAATTGCAGGAATTTTTCAGGGCGTTTCTGAAATCCTCTTTGTTGTGCGTCCCGGAACAGACTACCTTCTGACCGTTTACAACAAACTCATGCAGACAGTTGAATTGCTGCTGTTCTATGTCAGGCACACAGTCGAGTGCCGCTGCCGCGGTGACCGTCTTATATACCGATCCGGGAGTAAATCTCGATGAAATGGCGCGGTTGATGAATACTCCGTCGTATCTGTCATCTCCGTCTTTTATCACGGGAGGATTCTCCGGGTCGTAGGTCGGAGTGCTTACCAGACAGATTACCTCGCCGGTCTTGTAATTGAAAACGCATACGGCGCCCTTTTTGCCCTTGAGAAGCTCATAGGCAGCCGCGCATACATCCGAGTCCAGCGTTGTGTGTATCTTATTGCCCGCAACCGTGGTGGAGAACATTCCGGTGATAATATTGAATCCAACAAGCCTGTCGGCATAGACCTTCTGTATAGAGGTCGCCACATTGCTCTTTTTATCTCCGATAATGTGCATGGTGGCACACCTGACATTCTCGTTGTCGCTGTATTTGCGTTTGCCGTCCACCGTGTCGAGCAGCGCGTTGCCGTCGCGGTCGTATATTGCTCCGTCAATGATGACTCCGTTGTTGTAAACATGCCTGTTCGCGGTGAAGTTGACCCATTTGGGTCCTTCCGTAAAAAATCTGTATGTGAAATATCCTATGCCGCCCAAAAGACATATTATTATCAGCATGACGCTCGGCGCTCGTCTTTGAACCTTTTTCAATCATGCCACCCCCTGTCAGTGCCGGCGGCGGCTGCCGATGTAATCGTCGCTGCCGTCGTCGCCGTCTGTGTAGGTATGCTTCCTGCGGCGTTTTTGGGACGTATTACCGCTGCTCTCAAAGGTCTCCGGCTTCGGGGGCGTTTCGGGTCTCGAAACTGCCGGAGCCTGCATCGCCGCCTGGATCCTGGACTGGTACTCAGGATTCCTGGTCGGGTCGGAATAGATGACGTCATCTGCCGAAAACTTTCTGTCGTCAAGCTCAACCATTCCCTCGGTATCTTCCGGAAGAGATTCGGTAAAGTCTACGTTTGCCTCCGGTCTGATAATTCCTCTGTCGATGAGCTTGATCCTTATCCGTTCGGCGATCTGACCCAACATGCTGAAATCGTATTCGCTGCGGCCGATCATATTCCTTACCTCCGGAAGAGGCTTCCCGGAACTGTCGGTCAGACCTTCGCCGCTCTGTATGCGCACCTTGAAGCTCTCACGCGCGGCGGCAAAACTGGCGTTGCGCCGGGTATCCGCAGCTTTGACAAATGCCAGAAGCCCCCAGCTTGACAGCATACTGGAACCTCCGTTTGAAACAAACGGAAATGTGACGCCTGTGAGCGGAATGACGTCAACCGAGCCAAGGGTATTCAGTATGGTCTGGAAAACCATCATGCTTACGGCGGCACATGCCGCTATCACATAAAACGAAGAACGTCCGTTGGCGGCGCTCTTTATCGTGAACGCGGCAAGCGCGCAGATGCAAATGACCGCGATCAGGGCTATGATAAGTCCCCATTCCTCACAGACAACGCCGAAGACAAGATCGGTATCAGCCGCTACCACGCGCCGCAGCCATCCGCTGCCGATTCCGACGCCTGCCAGACCTCCGCTGGCGGAGGCGGACATTGTGCGGGTCTGCTGATAGCCTAAATTATAAGGATCATCCCACGCGTGACCCCATATGGCGAATCTTCGGGCGACGTAAGGCTTGAATTTCAGCACAAGCATTATTCCGAAAACAACCGTCGCGCAGATAAGAGCTATTGTGGAAAAATCCCCTGAACGCATGAAGGCGATCACAACGAACGCCACAAAGAATATCGCGGCTGTTCCGAAATCCCCCATCAGCGCGAGAGAGCCTATGCACACGCCCGAAAATCCTATGAAATATGCGAGGTTTTTCTTTGTGAGCAGAATATCCAGCGTGGCCGCGCCGATAAACACAAACGCAATCTTGACCAGCTCGGAAGGCTGCATTGATACGCCGCCCAACGATATCCAGTTTTTTGCGCCGTTCTTGGTCTGACCGAAGATCAGGTTAAACATGAGCAGGGCGACGGTTACTATCATCACCTGAAGCTTGACAGAAGTTATCCGCTTTAAATCGCGCAGGAACCAGCCCAGCATTACAAAAAGCCCGAATCCCAGCAGAAAAGCGAAAAACTGCTTGTACAATTCCCCAGGGTCGGAGGACGCCGCTATCGAGAACCCTATTATGGACAGGAAGAACGCCAGCATTTCCACCTCTATGCCGGTCTTTACCAGTATCCGCATAACAATGTAGTAAGCCCACATCAGAATAAACAGACCGCCGTAACATACAAATACGGCAAGATCGTCAACCTTTGCGCTCCAGTAAAGTTCGGCGACGGTCAGAAGCATGAAGATACTTAGCAGAAACAGCGTTTTAACGGGACGCAGCTTGCGCAGCAGACGCTTGTTGGTCTCCCGCTGCGAACCCCGGGGACGCGTTACCAGAAATCTCGCCTCAACATCGGCAAGTTTCAGAGTGCTGCCCGCGGGAAGCGCCGCCGTGCCTTCGATTTGTTTGCCGTTGACAGTCAGTCCGCCGGTGGAGCCGAGGTCCGAAATAGTCCAGCGCTTGTTCTCGTCGCGGATAAGCACCGCGTGCGAGCGGGATATTGTCGGAAAATCAATGACAATATCGCTCGACTTTGATCTGCCGATGGTGTTTTCCCAATGACTGACCGGCAGTCTGCCGTATCCGTTTACGTCGAGATACGCCCAGATTTCGGGAGCTTCGTGACCCGAAAGCATGGATCTGACGCAGCGGAACACAACTAATATCGCTATAACGGGTATCACCCATCTGGCAATGGCGGTGAAATCACCCAGAGAAACGATGAATCCCCAAACGGTCTCCCACGCGATCTCCCACCATGAATCTTCGGTAATTAACGCCGCATAGATCACCTGCTGGCACTTCCTCTCAAATAATCCATCAGTCCTTGACCGAATTTACCGCGCCGAGTATTATGGGCAGATAACGCTTTGTATCCACGACCGCAAATACAAACGGACGGTTAAGCGATACGTGGACAACATTGGTCGCTACGGCAGTATTGTTGACGTTTGCGCCGGTTCCTTTGCTCGTACCTCTCTCGGTAACGTTCAGACCTGTATAAATATTTACGTCGCTGATATACAGCTTCTCATCGCATGTGCCGATATTATTCAGTGAAGCCGATTCCGGACTGAAAACAGCGTCAACGTTCAGGGGCTTCACCATTTCCTTTATGCCTCCAGAGTATTCACACGAGAACTTCGGAATGCTCGCGTCAACGATGCGGTAATCCTTGCGGTCGTCGATGAAGTTGCGGAAGTTCCTGTTCTGAGCCAGATAATTGATGAAGGTGACGAGCGCGTTTTTGCTCTCGTATTTCGGTATCATGGCTATGAACGCGTAATTGCCGCCGGCGTATTTCTTGGCAAATCCATCCACGTTCTTATCGTCGCCGATATAAACGGCTTCATAGCTCGACATCATCTGAACATTCTGCTCCACCGCGTCCGGAGTGGTAAATACTCCGTCGAGTACGTTTTCGGGAGAAATCGGAGATTCCCAGTCAGCGTCCATTACAGTTATATTCTGCATGAATATGGAAAGATCAGACGGAACATCCTTGACAATGTTCTCGACATACATATCCGTCTTATTGGAAGCCCAGTTATTTATATTGCCAGCAGCGGTGGCGCTAAAGGTCTCCCTGAACGCGGAAGCGTCATAGAACGTCTTGGCTGCTACCAGGAAATCATTGTTCACTTCTATATTTTTGTCGGCATTGAACCACATGGCATTTTCAAAATACAGCTTTGCCGTCTCATTATTCACGTTGTTTTCCGTGATGGAATGCATATATGTGTTGAGCACGTCGGTTGAAAAGCTGTTGCTGAGCGATTTTTCAAGCTGTGTTTTGGTCCAGCCTGACGCGCCGTTTGAAAGCATCGACAGATTGAAAAACGTCGCCAGCGGAGAAATTACCACGTTCGGTCCGTCAGATGAATATTGACTTTCCAGCATTTTAAACGCGGCTACACAGTAATAATTGGAAAATCCGTCGTCCAGATAAAGTCCTGATGCGTCCGCTTCGGATATATTCGCCATAAGATCCTCGGCAGTGATTTCCTTTTTGCAGCTCACAATAGCAGTGACCATGGCGGCTGCAATAAGCAGAGATATAACGCGTTTTAATTTCTTCATTTATGAATTGCTCCCTTCGGGTATTTTTATATATTATAACACGGAATTTACAAAAAGAAAAGAAGTTTTATGCTTTTTTTAATTATTTTGGCAGTTTTTTTAATTATATGAAAAAACATAAAAAACCTGCCGTTGGGAAAACGGCAGGCTCTAAAAAACCTTCTGACGGAACCGGACAATCAGTCATCCCGGCAGACGATAAGCTCATCGGCATAGGGCAGCGTTTGTATCCAGTCGCAGAAATTGTGCCACTCAGCCAGCTTATGATCCTTGCGGGCATAATATATATTTATGAGCGTTTCGTAATTGAATGTGCATGTACGCATCTGATTATAGCTCGATGGGAGCAGTTGAATAATATCGTACCAGTCCTTTTTGTCCTTTGTCTCCAGATAGCGCAGACGTATGCTTTCGAGCCGGTCTACAATGACCTGCATGAATTTTTCGGTTTCAGGCGTCATATGGTCGTGGCTGAAGTCATCTATCTCAAAAGGCCTGCTCGTTATTTTATGCATCGTGCTTGTGGAATTGGCGACTGTCGCCACCTTATATGTATCGTATTCCTTCCACCAGTACAGCGGCGCGGTAACGTCGGCTGAAACAAACACCTGTCTCAGATATTTGCGGTGATCGCTTCCCGCCCGGCGGAGCCTGCGGGCAAGGTCGAGGTCATTTGGTCCAAGGACATAATTCCCTTCCCCGTCATAGAAGCTGTCACTTCTTGACCAGCTGTTCATGGGATTTCTCGCGCCTCTTATAGCGTTTTCCATGTTCATGACGCTCGTGCGCTCGATCTTTATCATGCGAAAACCTCCTTACTATAAAAATATAGAGAATAGCCGCATACGAAATTCGAATCACGCTATTCTCTATCAAAAATGGTGCCGGTGACCGGGGTCGAACCGGTACGGTATCGCTACCACCGGATTTTGAGTCCGGCACGTCTGCCAATTCCATCACA
>ONWI01000113.1 GCA_900321515.1 uncultured Eubacteriales bacterium
CGATTGTAAAAGTAAAAAAGAAAAAAGGAAAGCGCGCAGCGCCAATAATGGGGTGCAGGGGGCAAGGCTCCCTGCCAGGGGTCCGGGCGCTGCCCCACAAGCTCGGCGGAGCCGAGCGAGCGAGACGCACCGGAAAAAAATCGTGGTCGGGCGAATACCGAAATCGAAAAATCCAAATCCGTCCCTCCCGGCTGGAGAAAAAAGCTCCCCCTTCAAAACATCCAACCCCCGTATTACCGCCTTTTTTCAAATTTTGCAATCGGCTAATAGAAATCATTCATAAGGAGCCTGACTGATGGAATTAATTCAATTCGACAGGGAAAAGAAAAATATCAGAGATTTTCTCTCACTTCCCCGGTTGCTTTACACGTCAAAGGACAATATGGAAGACCCTGGTGTGATGAAGAAATTCCTGCTGGGAACACATCCGCTTTCCAAATACTTTAAGCTGGATAAATTCCTTGTTTACGACAGGGGAAATCCGGTTGGCAGATTTGGCGTCACCGCTTATCCAAACGACAATACGGCATACTTAGGCTTTTATGAATGTGCGGATGACGATAGCGCCGCAGGATTCCTGTTTGATGAGGCGATAAAATATTGCAGGGCAAAAGGTTTTTCAAAAATCGTTGGACCGGTGGACGGCTCATTCTGGCAGAAGTACCGGCTCAAAATCAATCTGTTTGACAGACCGCCCTATACAGGAGAGCCCTACAACAAGCCCTACTACTTCCGGCAGTTCACCGACAACGGTTTCAGGGTTTCGGAGCATTACACATCCCATCATTTTCACCCGTTGGACGAGAGTTACCGGAACGAAAAATATGAGAAACGCTTCAGGGAATTCCTGCAAAAAGGATACCGTATCGAAAGCCCGACCGACGAAAACTACGACCGGATTATGGACCGGGTCTACGACATGATAATTGAACTCTACAGCGATTTTCCGATATTCAAGTCGCTGTCACGGGAGGATTTCAAGGAAATATACAGCAGCTATAAGCTGATTATGAATATGAGCATGACGAAAATCGCGTTTTTCGGGGATAAGGCAGTGGGCTTCTATATCAGTATTCCGGATTATTCCAACGCGGTTTATCATGCCAATATTTTGAGACTTCCTGAAATCATGAAAACAAAAAAAGCGCCGAATCGTTATGTAATGCTTTACATGGGGGTTCTGCCGGAACACAGGGGGCTTGGAAGAGCGCTTATTTACAGCATTATGCAGGAGCTTTGCAAAAACAGGCTTCCCAGCATAGGAGCGCTGATGCGCGACGGCAAGCTCACGCAGCGGTACGTCTTTGAGGCAGTCACAGAGGTTTACGAATATGTGCTTCTGGAACACATTCTATAGAGCCTGTTCAGAAACGCACAGGTCAGTAAACCAATGGGCAGAGAAGCTTCATTCCATCGAAAAAAAAAACATACTGTCAGGGACAAATTCAAAGCCTGCTTATGTATCTCCGCGTGCAAGGAGATACATAAGCAGGCTCAAATATTTTATCGTATCGGCTTCAATTATCATCGGTACAGAACGCTGCCGCTGCTCAATGCTACTTTTCAGAACAGTACGTTTACTCTGTTCTGACTTCTGTAGATTCCAGATGACTGAGAATATTTCCTCTCATTTTTTCCATGAAATTCTCAACCGACATATTTCCGTTGTATGCCTCGCCGCCGTTCAGGGAAAACTCAACGTTTTTGAACATGGTGTTTACAAAATTGTATTTTGAAATAACCCTGTCGCTGTAGTGCGCCGCTATCGGTTCATAATAATCCTGAAAGGTCTGAGCGTCAAGCCATTTGCTATCCGCCAGTTCATGCAGACAGTCAGTGTACTTATCCGTGTAATATCCTCCTTTGATGACTACCTGCCGCAAAAGCGGGTTTTCCTGGTGATTTTTGTATTTGTAATTGTATGTGAAATATGGAGAAATCTCTGTCAGACCGTTTCCGGGCGGATTGTATAAATATAGATTCCCAAGCACGATTTCGCAGTCGTAAGGAATAAATACAGCCTTTCCGTCGCTTTTGCGGAAGTAGACATAATGATTGTTGTAATTGCACCGCATATCGTCCTGATTGCCCATTGCAAAGTTTATGGCGGTGAAAAGTGCCAACTGTCCTGTGTCGGCAACGCTGTCCAGTTCCTTGCGCGTAACATTCGGGCGATTGATTACTTCCAGCATTCGCCGCATATTTTCGTGTTTTGACGTTTCCAGATTGGTTTTCAGATCATAATTATAATATTCGGCTTTGTCTTTCCTGCTTATTCCGTAAGTCGTAATCAGAAGGAATGTAGCCGGTGTTACCGGCGTTCCTGTGACCTTGTAGAGATCGCCTCCACAATCCTCCTGAGAAAACCAGCGATGTATAAATTTCTCGTCCACCGGCTCGAATACACGGTATACTCCCAACCTGCTGCCGCCTAATTCCAGCGTTGTCAGGTGACATCGCTGCACGGGGATACCATAAGCGCGAAAAACCTCATTCACATAGCCATTGCGCACATAGGTATTGTCCGCCAACATATTCCATTTCAGTTCCAGCGCATCCAGAGTTGCAAATGTACGTTTTTCCCGCTGTTCGCGTTCTTTCTTGCTCCGCCACACCTTTGCGTCAGTCTTGTATTGACGCACATCGTCAAATGTCTGGTTGAAGCTTATTCGGAAATGAATAAGATTGTATATCCCGAAAATATCATTGTAAAAATTGCTCCGTGATGCCAGACCCTTCATGCGAATGCCGACTTCCCTGATCATATATCTTTTGCCGTTGACCGTAAAGGTCACGCTGTCGGCAATACGGTAGGTGACTGATTTTGCATTCATCTGTTTGTATGACTCATAATCCTTCTGTATATCGGCGATCTGCTCCTTGGAAATATCTATCGAAATGTCCACCACACTGTCAGGATCAAACAGTTCATGATAAAGTGACTCTTCATCAACAGCCTCGCTATACTCGGAATCATCAACCTGCAAACAATCTTTTTGCTCAAGGTCCGGGATAATCTGCACCATGTTGATCAATACCAGCAGACACGCTGCCGCAAGTATGCATGCTATTATCTTTTTCATTCACGCACAACCTCTTCACATCTGAAAAATATTTTACAATCTGTCATTCAAACTTGCACTTGATCATTATTATATCACACACTTACAAATATATCTACATGCTAAATAAATAAAGTGGCAGGACGTTTGATAATACCACACTCTGTTTTGGGTTATGCCTTAATTTACGGTACATTTTTCTCAGTACGCAAGACAATTACTTCCTTCCGTCAGCCGCAGTAATGCTTCTGCTGAATGATTCTTCACACTTACCAGACAACTATGCTTTGCTTGAATTCACGGATTCAGGTTTTCACAACTATTACATCAAATTTATTAACTTTTTCGCCATTGCAGCAATATTTTGTCACTATAATATGAATTCTTTTGATATTTTTGATATTTGCGATATTCAGGATTGATTTTGTAAGATAATTATGATACAATTGGAGAGAATAGCCGTCAGATCAGTATATATGAAGAAAGTGGGGAATCATATTATGAAAAAGATATTTATCTCAATGGCAAATTTTAAACGGCTTACAGCGTTAGCATTATGTCTTGTTCTGACGACCGTACTGACGCTTCCGCTGACAGTCCATGCAGAGGAATCGGGCAAGGTTGTGCGGGTCGGCTGGTTCGAATCGCCATTCAATACGAAGGATGAGTATGGACGTCGTTCCGGCTATGCGTATCAGTATCAGCAGGAGATCGCCGCGCATACCGGTTGGTCGTATGAATATGTGGAGGGAAGCTGGTCGGAGCTCATGCAGATGCTTATCGACGGCAAAATCGACCTGATGAGCGACGTTTCCTTTACCGAACAACGCAGTGCGCTCATGCTCTTCCCATCGCTTCCCATGGGCACAGAAGAATACTACCTTTATGTTTCTTCCGACAATTCAACATTCTCCCGCGACAATATCTCCGGATTCGATCAGAAGAAGATCGGCGTCAATAAGGGATCAGTGCAGGAGAATTTCTTAATTGAGTGGGCGGACGCCAACGGAATAAACGCGGAACTGGTCGAACTGACCGGAACCTCAAGCCAGGCCTTGACTTCGCTGCACAACGGCGAATTAGACGCATATGTGACGCTTGACGGTATAGTTGACCCGAAGGCAGCCGTGCCTATATGCAGAATCGGAGCATCGGATTTTTACTTTGCGGTCAATCAGTCTCGTCCCGATCTTCTGAACGAACTGAATTCAGCGCTTAGCAAGATTCAGGAGCACAACCGATATTATAATCTCCAGCTGAACGAGAAATACATCAGCGGCACCGCCACCAATCTCTTTTTTAATGAAACGGAGAAAAAATGGCTTTCTGAACATAACACAATCAGGGTAGGATATCTGAAGAACAATCTGGCGTTCTGCGGTACAGATACAGCCAGCGGCAAGCTGACCGGCGCTCTCGGCGACTGTCTGTCATACGCCTCGGGAATGGTTCAGAATTACTCTCTCAGCTTTGAACCTGTGGGATTTTCCTCGATATCAGAAGCAGTGGAAGCGTTGAACGACGGCAGAATCGACTGTGTTTTCCCGGTCAATTTCACAAAATACGACGGCGAAAAACTCGGTCTGTCGGTTACGCCATCACTCATGAACGCGGAAATCTATGAGATCATTCGCACGGTAGATAAAAAAGACTTCGCCAAAAAAGAGAAGGTCACTGTGGCTGTCATTGAGAAAGACATCAACACCGAAACGCTCCTTCAGCAAATCAATCCTAAGTGGGAAAAAATATATTATCCTGACATAGAATCATGCCTTGAAGCCGTGGCCGACGAAGACGCCGACTGCGTTCTGCTCAGCAATTACCGCTACAACAATCTTTCCAGGCTGTGTGAAAGACATGGACTGACTCCGATTGCCACAGGCACAAGCGTGGATTACGGCTTTGCAGTCGGGAGAAATGAGCCGGGACTTTATTCCATTCTCACCCAAATCACCGGAATCATTCCCTCGTCCAAAGTCAGTGTGGCACTTTCCTCATATATGCTGGAGAATGATAATTCTACTGTAGTTGATTTTATCAAGGATCATATTGCCTTTGTAATAACCGTAGTCGCGGCGGTGCTTCTGATGATACTGCTGATGGTTTTCCGCATCTTGTGGGTCAAGAATAAGGCAAAATTGGATGAGGCGCTGATTGCTACCACCGAGACGGATTCCCTGACCGGCCTGTATTGCAAAAACTTCCTCTTTGAATACGCCGACAGAATGAGGAACAAATACAAGAGCAATCCCATGGACGCAATCGTTCTGGACATCGAGCGTTTTCATTCCGTCAACATTCTGAACGGAACGGAGATCAGCGATCAGATTCTCCGTCTGGTCGGAGAAGAAATCCGCTCGATATTCAG
>ONWI01000129.1 GCA_900321515.1 uncultured Eubacteriales bacterium
GACGGCAGCCATATCGGAATCAGCAATGTTCGGGAACGGCTGGAAACCCTATGCGGAGGTTCTCTGACCATTGACAGTCACATCGGCAGGGGAACGACGGTAACCATTCGAATTCCGATTAAAAAACAACGCAACGGCGCGGTTGCTGTAGCAGAAACCGAACAGAAAAGAGGAAATATATGACAATTATTTGTGTGGACGACGAAGCACTGATTGTGGAAGATACTGTGACAATGTGTCTGAAACTGCCGCAGGTGGAGGAAGCAAAAGGTTTTACCAAACCCAACGAAGCGCTCCAGTGGCTGGAGACTCATCAGGCGGATATTGCGCTGCTGGATATTGATATGGCAGTCATGAACGGCATCATACTCGCGGCGGAGATAAAAAGAAAAAATCCGGACATGGCAATTATCTTTCTCACAGGCTACTCACAGTATGCCGTAGAAGCATTTGCCCTCCGAGCATCGGGCTATCTGTTGAAGCCGGTGTCCCAGGAAAAGCTCGCAGCGGATGTGGCGTATGCACTTTCCATCAAGCCGAATAAACTGACCGATCATGTTGTGATCCGCACGTTCGGCAAATTCGATGTATTCGTGGATGAAAAGCTGGTCGCATTCAAATCGGCAAGAGGCAAGGAACTGCTCGCCTACCTGGTGGACAGACAGGGAAGCAGCGTCACGCGTGCAGAGGTGTTTGCGATATTGTGGGAAGACCGTTTATATGACCGTCCCATGCAAAAGCAAATGGACAATGTGATCAGAAACATGCGGGAGACGCTGCGGGAGTATGGAATAGAGGATATCTTTGAGATGAAAAATGGCTCGATGTGGGTATGTCCCACCCGGTTCACCTGCGATGCGTACCTCTTTTTGAAAGGCAATGTGGAAGCGATCAATTCATACAGGGGAGAATATATGAGTGCTTATTCATGGGCAAGTATTACGGAAAGCGTCATGACATGGAAGCAGATAAATCGAAACTGAATAATTAATAAGCCGCTTTTGAAGGAATAATCCCTCCGGACAAAGCGGCTTTTTTTCATGAACTTTATGACTGCTCTGATTACATAATTGTAATATTGGTAACAAGTTTGTAAATAAAAAACAGCCTTATTTACTGGACATGTGATGGACAGAACATTCTATACTATTGTTATGAACCGAGCAATGAATCTTCTGCTTATGCGCACAATAAAACGAAATAAGATATAATAAAATAATATCAATAGTTTTTTTCTGCTTTTACAGTAATCAAAAAACAATATTCACAGGAGGATCATTTATGAAAAACTCTGAGAAACAACAAAATTCCAAACGAGGCAGTGTACTTATAACGGTACTTCTGTGCCTTTTGTGTGTTCCTGTCAATCTGCTTGGAGCATTCGTATGCACAAAGTACCGCCTGCCGCTTTATCTGGACACTGTGGGCACCATTGTATCTGCCGTCTATAGCGGCAGCCTTCCGGGGATGGTGGTCGGATTGATTACCAGCATACTCAGAGGCATACAGGAGCCTTCACAATTGTACTTCGCCACACTGAATATGTGCTGTGCCCTGGTCGCTGCATTTTTTGCCAAAAAGGGGATTTTCAGAAACAGCTTCCAACCGGTTCTCATTGTACCGGTGCTGGCGGTAATAACAGGATGCATCGGCGCTGTGATGTCGTGGTTCCTCAACAGCGGGAATTTCGGCGGTCTGGCGGAGCCGTATGCCCGAGGGATTTATGAGAGACTGGGCGGCTATCCGTTTTTGTCCCAGCTTGGCGCGGAAATTCTGGTGGATCTCGCGGATAAGTTTATCGTCATCATTCTGGCAGTAATTCTGATCAGAATGATACCCGGTTTTATGAAAAACCGTCTCCAATGGCAGAACGTCACCCGCCTCAGCCAAGAAGAAAAGTCCCGTCTGGCGGCAGAAAACGCCGCAGGCAAAATCAAGTGCCGCAAGATGTCGCTCAAAGCCAAGGTGCTGCTTATCATTACCGCGGTGACACTGATGATTGCCGCGACCGCCACGGGAATCAGTTTCATTCTGTTCCGTGATTCCACGATCGACGAACACGTTAAGCTCGCCGAAACCATGACCAACGTCGCCGCCAAGTCGATTGACCCCGCCAAGGTCTATAATTTCTCGATTCACGGAGAAGATGCGGAAGGCTATCTGGAAACCGAACAGAAACTGTATGCCATCAAAGACTGCTCTTCCGAAGTGCAGTTCCTGTACGTCTACAGAATTGTGAGAGACGGGTATCAAGTGGTGTTTGATCTTGACACAGAAGAGGCTTTAGGCGACAACGCCGGAGAGATACTGCCGTTTGACGATGGCGTGAAGCCTTATCTCACAGAACTGTTTTCGGGCAAGGATATCCCTCCGATGATCACGGTGGACAGCGACGGCTGGCTGCTGACGGTCTATACTCCCTTACGCGATTCCAAAGGTATCTGCCGTTGCTATGTGGGCGTGGATATTTCCATGAACCTGCTTTCCAAATTCGGTTATACCTTCCTTGCAAAGCTGATTTCGGCATTTACGGGATTCTTTTTACTGGCACTCGGCATCGGTGCCAAGATGGTGGACGAGAGCGTGGTTCGTCCCATCGACAATATTGCCACATGCGCGGACGCCTTCGCCTACAACAGCAGCGATGCCCGTGAGGAGAGTGTGGAACGCCTGAAAGCGCTTAATATTCGGAGCGGTGATGAAGTGGAACGTCTCTACAACGCCCTTGTTACCACCACGGAAGAAAGTATGCGATATGTGTCGGATATTCAGACCCAGACCGAGAAGATATCCCAGATGCAGAACGGACTGATTCTGGTCCTGGCAGATATCGTGGAAAGCCGTGACAAATGCACCGGCGACCATGTACGCAAGACCGCTGCCTATGTGAAGATTATCGTAGAAGAAATGAAGAGGCTTGGCTATTACAAGGATCAGCTCACCGATGAATTCATACATAATGTGATCAATTCCGCTCCGCTTCATGACATAGGGAAAATCAGCGTTCCCGATAGCATTCTCAATAAGCCCGGCAAGCTCACGGACGAGGAATTTACAGCCATGAAGTCTCACACAAATGAAGGAGCCAAGGTCCTTGAAGAAACAATTGAAATGGTTCCCGAATCAGGCTATCTGAATGAAGCCAAGAACCTCGCTGCGTATCATCACGAAAAATGGAACGGCAAGGGTTACCCCTACGGTCTCGCCGGCGAACAGATTCCGCTGTCAGCCAGAATTATGGCAGTGGCGGACGTGTTCGACGCGCTGGTATCCAGCCGGAGCTATAAGAAGCCTTTCAGCTTTGAAATGGCTATGAACATTATCCGTGACGACGCAGGCATACACTTCGATCCGCTGGTGGCAAGTGCATTCCTTTCAGCGCAGGATCAGGTCAAAGAGGTAATGGCGGAATTTGACAAGATCAATAATCCCAACGGCGAAGAGATTGACACCGACGGTTCAACCGACCAGAAGCGTTAGAACTTGAAATAATTACACAAAGCACTATGTCCGAAGAACCTTCACAAGTTATCTCTTCGGGGATGGTGTTCTTTGCGGATAATACCGGTAATTCTATCGCTCAATTAGTTAATGTATATAAGGTGAAATAATGACAGGAACATACCGTATTGCCAATCAGACGATACAGATCACTTCCCTATACGGAGATATTCACGAGCAATGTATGGCATTTCGGGTGGACGCGGCGCCTGACTACAAGATTGCTACTACCGGCGCGGACATCGAAGCACAATGGGAAAAGCTCATTCATCAGGAATCCGCACAGCGGCATTCCATGCAAAGATTTTCGGAAGCCGCTATGGAATCCTATGCTATTCTGGATGAAATTGCCGAATTATGTTTGAAGGATCAAAAGATTCTCCTGTACGGTTCGGCTGTGAAAACAAACGGAGAGGGATTTCTGTTTTTATCCGACAGGAGTTTCCTCAAAGCCTTCTTTGCAAATCTATGGATGAATACTGACGTCGGCGGTGGAAGCGTTTTGTTAAACAACAATACCTCCATGATTGAAGTTTCAGAAAACGAAGTAACGGTGTACAGCATTCCCTGGCACAGAGGACGCGCAGGCTGTGTCAATCAATCCGTCCCGCTCAAAGCAATCTGCTTATTGAAGAGTGGAAAAAGGAACGCGATGAACCGGCTTGAAGGTAATGATGCGCAAGCCGTTTTGCTTGAACATAGTTTTTCCCCGACGGATGAATTTGTCTCCGTTAAAAGGCAGGAAATAATCAATATGCTTTTGTCGCGCGTAAAACTGTACCGCTTTGAAAGCAATATGGATCATGAAGCCGTACATATAGCATATAACCTGATGAGCATGGAGAGATACTGAACAGGCTCTGAATCAAAGCACAGTAAGGAAGGGTGCCGATTGACAGAAAAAGAACTGAAAAAACTCAACAGACAAGAGCTTCTGGAAATACTGCTGATGCAAAGCAAAAAGATTGACCGTCTGGAAGCGCAGCTCAGTTCCGCACAGCAAAAACTTGACAATAAGATAATAACCGTGACGAATGCCGGCTCCATAGCGGAAGCGTCGATTGCCTTGAACAATATATTCGGAAACGCTCAGAGTACAGCCGATCAGTACCTTGAAAATATCCGTCTGATGCAGGAGCAGACAATGGCGGAATGTGAACAGAAGAAAATTGAAGCGCAGAAAGAAGCCGACGCATATCTGGAAAGCATGCGCCAGATGCGTGCACAGACCGAGGCTCAGTGTGAACAGCTAAGAAACGACACACAGCAAATGGCTGACCGTTACCTTGAAAATATCCGTTTGATGCAGGAAGAAACCGAGGCGGAATGTGAACGAAAGAAAAGGGCTGCGGATTTGTATGTACGTCAAAAACTCAGCGGTTTGCAGATAGAGGAGACAACTGAAGAAAACGAAAACTGATGTTTGTTTTTGAAAGCTATGCGATTGTAAAAAGAAAATTAACAAAAAAGGAAAGCGCGCAGCGCCAATAATGGGATGCAGGGGGCAAGGCTCCCTGCCAGGGGTCCGGGGGCAGCGCCACCGAAAATAAATGGTGGTCGGGCGAATACCGAAATCGAAAAATCCAAATCCGCCCTTCCCACGGATGGAGAAAAAAGCTCCGGCTTAAAATGCGCAAGTCCCGTATTATCGCCTTTTTTGATATTTGCAATTGGCTAATTATGTAAGCTGAAAGGAGGAATTATGTGAATAAATGGCTGGAGTGGGCTAAAAAACTGGAATTGCAGGAAAAAGTGATAAATATCGTTCAAACTGGAATGCGGAAGCTGGCGGCAGCGCGCGCACATTTTGCTGAATGGGCAAAAAATAAGCAGAAGACCCGCGGGAAAAGGTTGAATCGCTCGAGTGAAGCGGGTGAATTTACCACACAGGAGTTTGACACGGAGCTTAGACGTGAGCGGTACAAATCGAGATATATCAAGCTTCTGCGCAGTACTGCTTCGGCGCTGATTGTCACCGCGGCGGCTTCGGCACTGGTGGCAACACTGCTTCTGCCAGTGCTGCAGATCTACGGCAGCTCGATGACGCCTACCCTGAACGAGGGCGACATTGTGGTTTCCGTCAAGATCAGCCAATATGATTACGGCGACGTATGCAGCTTTTATTATTCCAACCGTATCCTTGTCAAAAGGGTGATCGGCAAGCCGCTGGATACAATTGAAATCGACAAAAAAGGCAATATTTACGTCAACGGGCAGTATCTTGCCGAGCCGTATATCAGCCAAAAGTCGCTCGGCGAGTGTGACATAGAGTTTCCCTACCGCGTGCCGGAGGGCACTTACTTCATGGTCGGCGACCACCGCGAAACTTCAATAGATTCCCGTTCTACCACGGTTGGGTGCATTTCTGAGGATGAGATAGTGGGAAAGATAATTTTCAC
>ONWI01000132.1 GCA_900321515.1 uncultured Eubacteriales bacterium
TAATGGGTGGCAAAGAGCGCCTTTGCGCCGAGTTTCTTCTTGTCGGCGACGTGTTCCAGAACAGCGCGGGCAATGCTCATGCCGTCGAAGGTGGAGGTACCGCGCCCGATTTCGTCCAGCACAAGCAGGCTGTCGGCGGTGGCATTTTCCAGAATATAGGCGACTTCGTTCATCTCCACCATGAAGGTGGACTGCCCGGAGGCGAGATCGTCGGAAGCGCCCACGCGGGTGAAGATGCTGTCCACCACGCCGATCTCCGCGCTGGAAGCCGGTACAAAGCTGCCGCACTGCGCCATCAATGTAATAATCGCCACCTGACGCATATAGGTGGATTTGCCAGCCATGTTGGGACCGGTGATGATCGCCACGCGGTTGTCATTATTGTCCAGATACACGTCGTTCGGCACAAACTGCTCGTCCGACACAGCTTCCACCACCGGGTGACGGCTGTCCTTGAGAATTATCTTTCCGGATGTGTTGACCAGAGGCCGGGTATAATTGTTGCGCACAGCAACCTCGGCAAAGGAACACCACACATCAAGGCGCGCTATTGCGTCGGCTGTCACCTGCACGCGGCTCTGACAGGCGGCAACCTTTTTGCGGATTTCCTCAAAAAGCTCGTATTCCAGCTTGACGATTCTGTCCCGCGCGCCGAGAACGCGCCCTTCCATCTCCTTAAGCTCTTCGGTGATGTAGCGTTCGCAGTTGGAAAGGGTCTGCTTGCGTATGTATTCCTTCGGCACCAGGTCCTTTGAGGCGTTGGACACTTCTATGTAATATCCGAATACGCGGTTGTAGCCAACCTTCAGCCTTTGGATACCGGTCTTCTGGCGTTCCTTTTCCTCGATAGAGGCAATAAAATCCTTGCCTCCGCTCATGTCGCCGTTTAGAGTATCCAGATCCTTGCAGTACCCCTGCTTTATCATTCCGCCCTCGCGCACGGTGAGCGGAGGCTCGTCCACAATCGCCTGTTCCACAAGCTCCCGAATGTCTTTGAGCGTATCAATGGAACTGTAAATATCCTTCAGTTCCCCCGACTTCATGCCCCGGAGCAGATTCTTTACCTCTGGCAGCGCTTCGGCGGCATAGGCAAGGGCGCGTATCTCACGGGCATTCGCCGACCCGTAGACAATGCGCGTCATCAGGCGCTCTATATCGCTGATTCCCCGGAGCGCCTGAATGATGTCGTCCCGGAGAATCGAATCCCCGCACAGCTCGTCCACAGCGTTCTGACGCGCCTGAATGCTGACCGGATTCACAAGCGGACGCTCGATAATTCCCCTGATCATCCGCTTGCCCATGGGTGTTTTGGTCTTATCCAGCACCCAAAGCAGCGAACCCTTTTTTTCTTTGGAGCGCATGGTTTCGGTTAATTCCAGATTTCGCCGGGTCGATGTGTCTATGTTCATAAAAACATCGCCAACATAGTAATTTATGCGGTCGAAGCATTCAATTTTAACCTCTTTGTCAGAGCCTTCCGCAGCTTCACCCGCCATCTGGGTGGAATAAATATAATCAATCAGCGCGCCGAGTGCCATGACAGTCGCGGGATAATTCAGCAGCCCGCAGCGCTCTATCTCCTTTGCGGGGAACTGAATGTTCACCGTGGCAAGGGCGTTGTTATATTCAAATTTCTCATCATCGAGAAGTTCCACCGAGGCTTTGAGGCGGCTTTTGATAAAACCGTCAAGCCCGCCGAGACTCAGCGCCGCGGAATTGATGAGTATCTCGTGCGGGTCGAATTTGCCAAGTTCTCCGCAGAGCTTCTGGAAAGAAGCGGAGCCGCTGAGCTGGGTTACATTCAGCTCACCGGTGGAGACGTCGGCGACGCACAGTCCCGTCATGCCTTCCGAACAGCAGACCGAGGCGATGTAATTGTTGCGACCCTCGTCCAGCATGGAGTTTTCGATTATGGTTCCGGCGGTAATGATTCTGATAATTCCGCGCTTGACCAAGCCTTTTGCGGTCGCGGGGTCTTCGAGCTGTTCGCAGATGGCTACCTTGTAGCCCTTCTCCACCAGCCGCGCCGCGTAGGATTCATAGGCGTGAAACGGAACACCGCACATCGGAGCGCGTTCCTCCATGCCGCAGATTTTGCCCGTCAGCGTCAGGTCAAGTTCCTTTGACACCAGCTTCGCGTCGTCAAAAAACAGCTCGTAAAAATCTCCGAGCCGGAAGAACAGCAGCGCGTCGGGATTCTGCGCCTTTATTTCAAGATATTGCTTCATCATGGGCGACATTTCTCCCATTTTATACATACACCCGCCTGTCTAAGAGATTAAGTAACTTTCATTATAACATATTTTTACAGTAAATGCAAACGTGATATATTTTGCAGAGGTGAATTTTTTATTAAGAGCCTGTTTACAGAGATTCTTAACAGGCTCTAAAAAAGCGCCATTCCTCACAATTAAGGAAGAACGGCGCTTTTGTTATTTCATAATCCGACGAATTGCTCGACTGTGATTATTCGGCTGTCTCAGACTGGGCAGCTTCAGCGGGGGCAGCTTCCGGGACTACTTCAGCAGGAGCAGCCTCAGTAGGAGCAGCTTCCGGGACTACATTAGCAGGAGCAGCTTCAGCAGGAGCAGCTTCCGGGGCTGCTTCAGCGGGGGCAGCCTCAACAGCAGGCTGAGCTTTGCCTTCTGTCAGCTCCGCACCGTAGCGTAAAATCACAGAAACAATGATAAATGTAATTCCCAATCCGATGGACATACCTTGGAATTGATATTTGTCCGCGTCTTCAATAGACTTTGAAAAGATAGCAAATACTGTCCCGGCAACGATGGAAACACCGAGATTGACCGCGATGTAGATTATGCCAAGACGCATAAGCTCCTTCGCACCGCGCATGGTAAAGGGCGTGCCGTCCTCAATCTCATGTTTGAAGTAATTCTGTGCAAATCCGGCCACAACAGCGCCGGCAAAGCAGAATGCTGCGGCTATGGCGATTATCACGATCATCATCGGGTTAGTGAGCTGTTCAATGATCTGACGCGCCTGCTCATCATCAATCTGATTGGCGTTATCCTTGGCAATACTGATTGCTTTCTCGCCGTATACAGCCAGCAAACCGGCGCAGACCACGCAGGATATTCCGCCGATCATGCAGCACACACGGACAATAATACTAAGTACCTTACCGATTTTTGCCAATACCTGAATAGCTTTTAGAGATTTCATGTATAATTCCTCCGAAAATTCAATTTAGCGACGCACTTTGGTCACTGTTGTAATTATACATAAATTTGGCTTAATTGTCAATATATTTTATAGCTTATTTGTTATTGATGTGGGGGAAGGCTATTAAATTTTGCATTTACCCTTGCAATAGAGCTTATGAATTTGATATAATAAAATCAAATCAAACAAAGGCGGCATTTCCATTGAGCCAAAACATGCAAAAGATAAATTTTTACCTCGAATGTGAAAAGGAGATAAAGCGCAATGCCGGGCGGCTGCCGAGGCTGCTGCTCCATAGCTGCTGCGCACCCTGCAGCAGTTCGGTGCTGGAATATTTATCCGATCACTTTGACATTACGCTGTTTTATTACAACCCCAATATCACTCCGGAAGAAGAATACCGCAAGCGCGTGGCGGAGCTGAGGCGACTTGTCTCCGAAGCCCAATATCCCAACTCCGTGAAAATCATCGAAGGCCGCTACGACAGCAGCGAATTTTTTGATATTGCGGGCGGTCTGGAGGACCTTCCGGAGGGCGGCGAACGCTGCTTCAGATGCTACCGCCTGCGGCTGGAGGAATCGGCAAAGGCTGCGGCGGCGGGCGGATTTGAATATTTCACCACCACACTCAGCGTCAGTCCGTACAAAAACGCCGCAAAGCTCAACGCCATCGGCACAGAACTCGCCAAGCAATACGGAGTGAAATACCTGCTTTCCGACTTCAAGAAAAAGGACGGATACCGCCGGTCAATAGAACTGTCCGCAAGATACGGGCTTTACCGGCAGAACTACTGCGGCTGTATTTTCTCAAAACGCTCGCGGGAACGCCTTTCCGGACAAAGTGCGAGCGAAACGGAACTATTACGATAAGGAGACAGAAAAAAATGAACATTCAGATATTCGGCAAAAGTAAATGCTTCGACACCAAGAAAGCCGAAAGGTATTTCAAGGAGCGCGGCATCAGATATCAGTTCATCGACATAATCCGCTTCGGAATGAGCCGCGGAGAATACACCAGCGTCAAAAACGCCGTGGGCGGCATGAGAAATTTAATCGACGAAAAATCCAGGGCATACGAGCAGAATTACTGCGCATACCTTGCGGACGAATCCGCCGTTGAGGAAAAACTGCTGGAAAACCCAGCCATGTTCCGCACGCCCATTGTCCGCAACGGCAAAAAGGCGACTGTCGGCTACTGCCCTGATATATGGAAGACATGGGAATAATTTTTTACAAGGGAGTGTTCATTTTGAATCCCATAAAAAAAGCAATAGAAAAATACCGCCGTCTCCCCAAACTCGCAAAATACCGCTACACGGCTTATTATGAAAAACTTCCGGTATCGGACAACGTAATTCTCATCGAATGCTTCAACGGGGACGGCATCACCGGCAATCCCTACTGGCTGCTCAAAGAAATATGCAATGATGAACGTCTTTCCGACTGCAAAATTTATGTCGCGTCAAACCCTAAATATTTTAATTCGATCTGCTGCACATTAAAATCCCACGGAATGAGCCGCGCGAAGGCTGTCGTTAAATACGACAAACTCTACTTAAAGCTGCTTGCGTCCGCGAAATATCTGATTACCGACGTTTCCTTTCCCATATTTTTCATCAAGAAACCGGGGCAGATATTGCTCAACACATGGCACGGCACTCCTCTCAAAGGTCTGGGACGCTCCATAATGGACAATCCCCACACCATAGGCAACGTACAGAGGATATTCCTCATGTCCGACTACCTGCTCTTTCCCAATCGGTTCACATTTGACAGAATGCGCGAGGATTACATGATCGCACCGTTCTTCAAGGGGAAGTATGTGCTGTCGGGTTACCCGCGCAACGATATTCTATTCGACAAAAAAGCGGCTGATTCGGTCAGAGACAAGCTCGGATTCAGCGGGAAGCGCATCGCCGTATATATGCCGACATACCGCGACTGCGCAAACGAAGAAGAAAAGAATTATCACGGCAGAATGCTCTCCGACGCATTGAAAGCGCTGGATACTTCGTCTCACGATAATACCGTCGTCATAGCCAAACTCCATCATCTCGCGGCGGGAAGCATTGATTTCTCCGGATTCAGGCGGGTAATTCCATTCCCGTCAGATTATGAAACATACGAGGTTCTTGCCGCGGCCGACTGCCTTATCACCGACTACTCCAGCGTTATGTTCGACTTTGCCGACACCGGACGCAAGATTGTACTCTACACCTACGACAGCGAAAATTATCAGAACACCCGGAGCATGTATTTTCCGATAGATGACCTTCCCTTCCCAATCGCAACTTCGCCGGACGAGCTTGTTCGCGAGGTTACCTGCTCGGATTACAAGCCCTACGCCGGTGAAATGAAGAAATTCACCGAATACGACGGCCCCGGTTCCTCAGCAAAACTGACAAATCTGCTTTTCTTCGGCAAGGTTTCAGACGGAATGGATATTATCGACGGTTCCGTTTACCACAACGATAGACAAAACATTCTGATCTACGCCGGCACGCTTATCAAAAACGGCATAACCACAGCACTTATGGGAATTCTGGAAAACACAGACACATCAAAATACAATTACCTGCTGACATTTTATCAGAAGCTCATGGGAGAGAACAAAGCCGTCTTAAACCGTCTCGGCAGGGACGTAGGCTATCTTGGAATGCCCGAAGGCAAGCCCATAACATATTGCGAGGCAATATGCCAATATCTGTATTTTCATTTCAATCTGAACCTCGGCTTTGCGAGAAACGCCGTCAAAAAAATATCCGAACGAGACGCGCTGCGATGCTTCTGCGGGATAGATTTTCACGCGGTAATTCACTACACCGGCTACGAAAAGAATGTCATACACCTCTTCAACGCCATGAACGCCCGCAAGATCATATATGTGCACAACGACATGCTGCGTGAAACAAGTTCAAAAGGAAATATTCACCGTCTTTCCATAATGACAGCATACGAAGAGTTCGACAAAATCGCGGCTGTGCGGGAATCCATGCGTTCCGAAATCGGCAGCTACATTTCTGCCGGTTCCGTTGATCGCATAGCCGTTGCCCACAATCTCAACAATATCGGATATATAAAAAAACGCGCCGCCGAACGGCTTGCATTCGACGACGAAACATATTGCAATACAAGTCTCAGCAGAGTAAAGGAAATACTCACTCTGCCCGGCGCTGTGAGATTTATTGATATAGCCCGCTTTTCTCCCGAAAAGGGGCTCGACAGGCTCGCTGACGCCTTCGTTCAGCTTCACAAGGCTCACCCGGACGCATATCTCTTTATAGTCGGCGGCTACGGCTCCGCATTTGAATCTCTCCGAGACCAGATAGAAAACTGCGGATGTGACAATATCATTCTGATAAAATCCATAAGCAATCCATATCCGCTGCTCAAGGGCTGCGAAGCATTCATTCTGTCATCGAGGTACGAAGGTCTGCCCATGACCATCATGGAAGCCCTGATTCTCGGCAAGCCGGTTGTCTCCACCGAAATCCCGGGGCCGGCTGAATTTCTGCGTTCCAATGGATGCGGACTGCTCGTGGACGATTCGGCAGAAGGCGTGCTTGACGGACTAAACGCCTATTACGACGGCAGGCTCAATGACCGTAAGCCGTTTGACGCGGAAGGTTTTAACCGCAAAGCAATGGAAGAATTCTACGACCTGATAAAATAATAAATTCCATAAGGAACTGTGCAGAATTTAATCAGTCGTTTATTGCTAAAAATAAAATGTCCTTGGGCACTCTGACGAGCTAAATGTATTAATTTTTCTGCACAGTTACTAAACGACGGCTGCCGTTTCACACCGATACGGCAGCCGTTTTTTTCCGGTTGTCATGCAAAGCCTTAATTCGACATATAATCTACAAAGACCAATACCGATCTTCGACTGAATCAGAGTTTTGCATAACCGGAAGGAATGGAGCCATGAAAAAAATCAACATAATCAGAGGCATCGCACTGATAATCCTGGGCATTCTCGTACTGAACATACCCACAGGCTGCCAAAACAACAGCCGCAAGAATACGCATATTCCCGACGAAGGGGAAAGAATAGTCTATAGCGATACGCAGTACCAAATGACCCAAGGAGTCGCTATACACAAGTCATCGCCTGTCAGTGGAAGGGAATATGTCTTCATCCCCCTGACGCTGAAAAACGGCAGCGGCACAAGCATTATTTTCAGCACGCGCGTCTGCGTCACCGCATACGCCCTGCCCTCAGGTGAAAACTGCCCTCATTCCCACGAGGCGGTAATGTTCGGCAAGGAACACATCAGTGGATTCAGGCTCTTCGACGGCATCATTTATTCCGGACGCGAAACCTCCGGCTGGCTCGCATTTGACCTGCCTGAAGACACACGGTCAGTACATGTTGACTTCTCAACAGGAATAAATGATGAGCAATGTTTGTCATTTGACTGCGAAATATGAATAAAATTAGACATAAATAAGAAAATATATAAAATAATATAAACATCAATAAAAAAATTATTGAAATTCCCAAAGCGGTATGTTATAATATTCAACAAGCGACGTGTGAAATTGTATGAAGATTATATTGACATTGAACAACAGTGTTATACAATTGTACACCGTTTAAATTACGAAAAAAACCTTTGTGCAAAAGGAAAAACAAAAATTGGAAAGAGGTAGTTCAAATTGAAACAGTATCACGCAGACAAGATCAAAAACATTGTCGTCACCGGTCACGGCAACTCCGGTAAGACTTCACTGGTGGAGGCAATGCTTTATATATCAGGCGCCACCGACAGAATGGGCAAGACAGCGGACGGCACCGCAGTCTGCGACTTCGACCCCGAAGAGATCAAGCGCAAATGTTCAGTTTCTGTTGCCATAGCACCCGTTGAATGGAAAAACGTAAAATTCAACATGATTGATGTCCCCGGTCTTTTCGACTTTGAGGGAGCTGTCGCGGAAGGCTTCCGCGCCGCAGAGTGCGCCCTCATTACCGTCTCCGGCAAATCCGGCGTCGCGGTAGGCTCCGAAAAGGCATATGCCAGAGCCTCCAAATCCGGCATGGCAAAGGTCATCTTCGTCAATAAGCTGAATTCCGAGAGCGCGGATTTCTACAAGGTATTTGAACAGCTCAAAACCTCATTCGGTCCGACCGTCAGCCCGATAGTGGTTCCCCATATGAACGGTCATCAGGTGGATTGCTATATCAATCTGCTCGAATACAAGGCTTACCGCTACAACGGCACAAAAGCCGAAGAGGTTCCCATGCCCGATATGGGTCACCGCCTCGACGGTCTGCGCACAGCCATCAGCGAAGCAATCGCCGAGACTGACGACGAACTCATGGAAAAATACTTCTCCGGCGAGGAATTTACTCCCGAAGAATATATACTCGGTCTGACACAGGGTGTTCGCTCCGGCTCCATCACACCCGTATACTGCGGAGCCTCCCAGACCGGCGAAGGCATAGATCAGCTTATGAACGGAATGAGCTGGCTGGTTCCCTCCGCCTCCGAATCCGAGCCTGAAATCGGCACCGACGCCAACGGCTCACCTGTGGAACTGGCCGTCAGCGACAGCGCTTTACCCGCGGCAATAATATTCAAAACCGTAGCCGACCCGTTCGTGGGCAAGCTCTCCTACTTCAAGGTAGTCACCGGCAAGGTTTCTCCTGACAGCATGCTGCTCAACATGCGCACCGGCAGCACCGACAAAATCGGCAAGCTCTTCACCGTGTGCGGCAAGAAGCAGTTCGACACGCCTTACATCTCGGCAGGCGACATCGGCGCCGTTGCCAAGCTCACAGGCGCAATTACAGGCGACACACTCTGCGCCCCCGCGCGTCCCGTCACGCTCGAAGGCGTTGACTATCCCGCTCCGTCCCTCTCAATGGCAGTCATTCCGGTCAACAAGGGTGACGAGGAAAAGATCGCACAGGGCATGATCCGTCTCTCGGAAGAGGATCCGTCCATGCGCTTCGGCACCAACACCGAAACCAATCAGATGATAGTAAGCGGTCAGGGCGAACAGCACATCGACGTCATAATCTCCAAGCTCAAGAACAAATTCGGCACCGATGCAAAAGTTGAAAAGCCCCGCATCGCCTATCGCGAGACAATACGCGGCAAGATTGAGATACAGGGCCGCTACAAGAAGCAGTCCGGCGGTCACGGTCAATTCGGCGACGTATGGATCCGCTTCCAGCCGAGTGAAGCTGAGGGTCTGGAATTTACCGAGGAAGTTGTCGGCGGCGCCGTTCCGAAGAACTTCTTCCCCGCGGTTGAAAAGGGTCTTACGGACTGCATGAAGACAGGTTCCCTCGCGGGATATCCGATGGTCGGCGTTAAGGCTACTCTTTACGATGGCTCGTATCACCCGGTTGATTCCTCTGAAATGTCTTTCAAGACAGCGGCTTCACTCGCATTCAAAAACGGCATTCCAAAGGCAAGCCCCGTCCTGCTCGAACCTGTCGGCGAGCTGCACGCATACGTCCCCGGCGACAACATGGGCGACGTCATGGGCGAGCTTAACAAGCGCCGCGGCCGCGTCCAGGGCATGAACGCAGCGCATGACGGACTTCAGGAGCTTATCGCCGAAGTGCCTATGGGCGAGATGTATGACTTCGCCACCTATATGCGCCAGACCACACGCGGCAGAGGCTACTTCACCTTTGAATTCGTGCGCTATGAAGAAGCGCCCTTCTCCGTGCTTCAGGAGCTTCAGAAGGAAAAGGCGGAATAAGGCGCTCGCATTCGCTCGCTAACTTAAAACTGAAGACTTAAAAATTAAGAATAGTGGAGCGCTTCGCGCTGAATGTATTAAATAAAAATATCCCGCCCCGGTTGGCTTTCCTCTGAGGATTGGCTGACCGGGGCGGAGTTTTTTTGCTTATACATTTCTGTCGCTTTGACGGCAACTGCTTTTGATTCTTTCAGCAAGCCGGTTTCCGTCGAGCAGTTTCACCGTGCCAAATTCCCGGCACAATCTGCGACAGATCTCCTCCGTCTCACGATCCGCTCCGAAATCAGCCAACACAATAGACGCGCCTCGCAGCTTTCGACCGGCGTTAACCAGCATTCTCACACGAAGCTCGATATCCTCCACATGCCCTGAAACCGGCAGCACTAAAAAAGCCCCCTCGCCCCTCTCTCCCGGACGCATGAATATCCTTGATATAAATAATACCGCACACAGCAATAAAATAATAATAAGTAATATAATGTATCTCAACGCAATCACCCTGAGCATAAAAAACTGAATATTCAACTCGCAGCACCCATATCATAATAATATGCGCAAAACCGTCCGGACGCCACACTTGCCTTTAAATAAATTGTGTAACATGTATTGAAATAAGTTGCGTTCTATGATATGATAATAGAAAATGAGAAATTGGGAGTGACCGATTTGAAGCCGCATAAAAACAGACTTCCTCTGATGATTGCCGCAAGCGTCGTACTTTGTGTGATCATTTCAAGCCTCAGTATTATCATGATCAAATACGCGGACGACAGCATGATGCAGGACAAAATCGACGAAAATAAGCTATCTATGCAACAGGCCGCAAACAAGGTGCAAAATGAGCTCGACAATAAATCAGAATTCATTTCAGCCTCAGCCGCTTCTCTCTCGGGCAACGAAAAGAGCTTTGAGAAACTGCTCGCAAAAAAAGCCAAAAAGCTCAAAAAAATAGCTGAATCCGGCGGTTTTGAACGTCTGCTCATATCCGACGTCAATGGAA
>ONWI01000155.1 GCA_900321515.1 uncultured Eubacteriales bacterium
TATAGGGGGATTTATATGTTTATCAACAAATCGTTCGACGGTAGAAACAACGTGTGCGGCAAAAATGTTGCCGTCATGCGCAAAAAGCTCAACATTTCACAGCGTGAGCTTGCCGAGCGTATGCAGCTGATGGGCTATGATCTTGACAAAAATGCAATTCAGCGCATTGAATCAGGTCAGCGCTTTGTGACAGATATTGAGGTGCAGGCGCTTGCAAAGGTATTTGACGTAGAGCTTCCCACTCTCTTTGATGAAAATCTGAGTGATGATTGAATTAAATGTAATAATATAGTGCTTATTAGTCTTTTATCTTAATTATATTCTCAGCAGAATAATCAAAAAATAATAAAAAAAGCCGCACTATCAGCAATTTAAAGGTTGACAGTGCGGCTTTGTGAATATATAATTGTAATATTGATAGTTTTTTAAATTTATACTTTTTAATAGTATAGATTTTTTCTTATCCAGCTCCGCGCCTGAGCGAGAACCTTCTTGTCGTTGTTGAAACGGAACGTCTTTACTGCAAGGCTGTAATCCGCCCAGATGAAGCGCTCTATCTCGGATTTCTGTATTACGATATCCTCGCCCGGCATTTCGGCGACAAAGAATATCACCTGTTTGGTTATCCTGCCCTTCGGGTGGTACTCGCTGATTGTGCGGAATCCGTCGAGCGGCTGGATATTGAGTCCGGTCTCCTCGCGTACTTCGCGAACCGCTGTCTGACGTTCGTCTTCGTGAATTTCCATATGCCCCTTTGGGAATCCCCAGTTGTTGCCCTTGCGGTTTTTGATGAGCAGATACTCCACATTTCCGCTGTGTCTTCGGAATATCACCGCGCCGCAGGATTTTTCGAAAAGACATGTTATCCTTGCGGGGGCAAAATCCCTTCGTCCTGCCAGCACCTCACGGATGAGAGGCTCATAGATAATGTTTTCCTCTTCGGCGCATATGTAGTAAATCCTGCCGCCGAGCTCAGTGACAGCCATTACACGAACTTTTGCGGGATTCCTGTCGAGCGGCTTGTCCGGGCTGAATATCAATATATTGTGCAGCACGTTGCCATCGTCAGACGATACGCCGGAATGAACCGTGTAATTCCTGTCGCAGTAGCTGCCGGTTTGGAATATTTCACGGTTAATCTGCACATTTATCATATTTCCAAGCAAAACATACCCTCCATTCATTTGTATTTCACACTATGGTTACTATTTTACTACATTCGGCGAAAAATACAATATGAGAATTATAGAATTTTCAGTATTTTAAATTTTACGGACGATATTTAATGATATTGACAATACTGTTTATATTAATTTGACACTTTTTCACATATTTATATTGCGCGGGATGACCGCTTAAATATAACAAACTGTATAATATGAATCAATTATTTTATTCAAAAAACGGAGGACAAAAAATGCTTCAAGTTTCAATGGGTTCGCTCGTTTCGCTGGTTATTTTAATGCTGATATGCTTTGTACTGCCATTTGCGTTATTTTATGTGCTTTACCGCTATGCCGACGGCAGGCTGAAAACCCTGCTTATCGGCGCTGCGGCATACATAGTGTGCGGCGTGGTTGCGGATACATTAATTGCGTTATTGCTTGACAAGATTGGCGGAATCAACACTAACGGCGCAATTTATATGATCTATGCCGCAGTTTTTTCACCCGTATGCTTTATTCTCTTAAATTATTTGATTATCAAGCGCTTTGGCGCGGACAATATGAAGACCACCGGAGATTCAATTATGTATTCTCTGGGATACTCCAGCGCGTATAATATCCTCTCCACAGGAATTATCGCGGTAATGTATTTTCTGTCACTGGTTGATATCAAGGGCCGTGAAGACAGTTTCCTGGTGGTGAGCGACGCCAATTATATAAGCGCGTCAAATACCGTCAGCGGCAGCAACATTGTCAATGAGTCTGTCTATAAAGAAATGGTAAGGCTATGCAGTGAGCCTGTGAGCTACTATATGACTTTTATGGTAAACTGTCTGTGGGCGGTAGCCGTTTATGCGGCTCTGATGGTGGTTGTCTGGCTTGCTGTCAAAAAACAGAAAAAGCTGCTGCTCTTGGCTTTTGCCTTTGTAATCAGGCTGTTTGTCACTTTGCCTGATATATTCAAGCGCTTCAATGTCATAGGAAACCAATGGGTATTGCAGCTGGTCTCTGTAATAATACTGGTCATTGTATGGGCTGCCGCGATATTCTGCCGCAGTACGTTTATTGACAGCGAGGACGCTTGTTGATGCCGGCAGTATTGCCTTATGCACATATTTTTATCAAAGTTACTTCATGAACCACTTTTCAACAGCCATGTTGGTTGAATATCGGGAAGGAATAAGCCGTGAACTATTTTATTGACCGCAAAAGAATGGGAATAGCCGAGATTTTTTCGGGAATGCACCCGATCTTCTCGCCGTCTAACGATATGAATGCAAAGGATACAGTGAGACTGATGTGCGAACAGAGCTTCCGCACACGCGCAAAAATAGCCTCCGGCATCAACCGTGCGATAAGCAGACTGACACAGGACAGCACAGTGGATGTTGAGGATTATCTCAACGACGACATTAAAAACCTGTCTGAAAACCCGGTCAGGGCTGATAATCTCAACGATCTGCTTCCGTTCATGAAGTGGCTGGAGGAACTTCACCGCGTCAATTCTCTGGCGGTGGAGAGAAGTCAGTACAGCCTCAACGATGCGGCAAATCATATGGATCGCGCGGCAGGTGAATTGCTGCGAAGCTGTTCAAGTAATATGATGTGGCAAAATATCACCTTTATTCAGGAAAACGGAGGACTTCTTCTTAATCTTACCGAGCGTTTCTGGGGAAAGGCGGGGCTTTTCTTCCCGGATGTCGAAACCGTCTTTGAGGGCACATTTCCGTTGGTCGGAATGCTCTTTTGCGTTGAAGCGGAACATACCGATTCGGGCTTTGAATTCAGTTTTGTAGTCAACGTGGAATTCGGTACCGACGACATGGAACTTCGCACGCTGCAGAATCGCAACTGGTTGAGGCTTACATTCAAATGCGGAAGTCCGGAGCTGAGGCTCTCGCTTTTTGACTACGGAAAATACCTTCTTGATTTCGGTAAGTGCGGACATGGATTTATCGAAGACTGGTGCAGTGAAGCTATAAGCAAGGAACAGTCGTTAGGCAATCCCTCTATGTCGGAAAAAGAACAGGAACTTCTTCCGCTTACAAAAATTCTGCGAATAGCATATCAGATTGCTGATGTGTTTGTGTTCGGGGATGGAGATCATTCTCCCTCAGATGTAGCCATTCCTGGAAAGATACTCGAACTGCTCGGAAATCGCTACAGATTTTCTCTGTATGAAAAACTATTCAAGGAAACGGGACAGCAGGATCTTTATGATCTGCTTGCCGAAGCGGTTGACGCTTGGGGCGAGGATGATATGGAGGCTATTTCCAATGAAATGTGGAATTTTGCCCGTATGCTTCATGCCAAAGAGCGCGAGGATTCTGTGCGTGAATTCTATGACAGATTAATTCGTATGATGCTCGATTGTACATCCGAATTTGAAGGAATAAGCAGACTGTACGGCACATATTCAGAGGCAGAGAAAAGAATGCGCTCAATCATAGAGCCGAAGCTGACCGAGAACGGGTTTACCGGAAGCTATCCTCATTACCGGAGGCGCAAAGGCAAAAAGGGCGAGTACATCAGTGTTCTGACTTCAAATGTCAACAAACGCACTGTAAATGGCATTATGACGTATTATTTCTCGATATCCGCCGCCGTTAAGCGTCTGGAACGCCGCGGAAAGCGCAAGTCAGCCGAATATTTTGTCTCAGGAGTGCCGTTTGAAAGCACAACCGCCGAGGACTGCGCCATTGTGTATGACAAACACACAAAATATGCCGAGCTTGGCGGAATATTCGATGATGAGAGTGCGGAGATAAATATTGACATATTCGAGGGGATTGCTGACGAAAATCCGACCGCGGACACTGCGGACGGATTGCTTAAATATGTGGATGTGGCTCTCGACGCATTCAAAGGCAGAAAAATGCCGGGTTGGTACCGTAAAAAGCGCCGCAAATCGTCTGTCAGGTATAAAAACGAGATAACGATAAGCGGCACAATTATGAAATATCTGCCTTTTGGTCTGTATATTGCGGCTCTGGTAATGGGATCTTATGTGGTTTGTGACAGATTCTTCGATGTAAACCAATACATCCCCGCTGCGGATGAGAGAACGGCACTGGTATTCTCGCTGCTTATAGGATTTATGCTGACGATTGTAATTACCGCTCTGCGAATGAGGTCGCTCCGCAAACGCATATGGAGGTATTGACGATCACATCAGAATGTACAACAAGGCAAATATCAGCCGTTCGTCGGCGCTTTCTCTCATCAGCAGGAGCAATATCGCGGTAATAAGCGCGCGTTCGGTCTCTTCCTGAGATATTTCAGGTTTTTTGATTATTTGTTTATCTGTTTGTGGAATGACAGGCTTGGTTTCGGTTTCGCACAACGGCGAATCCCCGGCTGCGTCCATTGCGACGGGCAGTTCAGAAGATTCTGAATGGCGCATTGCCGCCTGTGCTCGTCGCTGCATTTCCATCACCCTTATTGCCGCGTCGCGCTGCATCTGCGCAAAGCTCTCGAATTGCTGCATATATTCACCTCATGATTTTTCTTCTTCATGGCCGGATTGTCTGAGAAGCGGTATTACCCGCATTATTGACACTATTCTGTCGGCTTCCTCCGCTCTTTTGAGCCTTGCACCGCTCAGATACGGCTTCAGCGCGTGGATAAGGCGCGTCATGTCGTCTTCCTCTTTGAGTTTGCCCAGAAGCGGAGCAAGTTTATTTATTGCCGGAGTAAGCCCGGAGAGATTTTCGGAAGCGTTTTGAGTGACTGTGCCGTGTTCTTCGCTTCCTGAGCTCAGCTCAGAGGTTTCAATACCCAGTTGACGCGCTGTTTCCTTCAGCTTTGCCATTGAATCCGGGTCGCTCAGCACTGAGCCGAGAAGTTCGCCGATGTTCTCCATAATTTGTCAGCCTCCTCAGCCCTTTAGTTTTTTGAGCAATGCCTGCGCTTTGGGCGTTGACATTATTTGCTTCAGTGCCTGTTTGTCATTCAATATGGCGCTTATCCCGGCGATATCGCTTTCGGTGAGTCTGCCAAGAGCCTGCGCCACAGCGGGATTTTCCTGAGCCGCTTTTCGTATTTTTTCAGAGGCGTCGTTTCCCGCGCCGGTTTCTCTGAGCAGTATGTCCAGCTTATTGCTTTTATTTTGCATTTTCCGTCACTGTCCTTTGTAAAAATATATGCTTCAATAGGCATATTATTCATAGATGAGCGTAAATGTTACATTATCAGCAAAGGAGCTTTTGCTATCATGAAAATACTTGTAATGTCAGACAGCCACGGCAGACGCGACCTTGTGCATAAATGCATCGAACAGCATCCCGATACGCAGGTCGTTCTTTTTCTTGGCGATGTGCTTATTGACATAAAGGGAATGGAAAAGATTTTCCCGGAAAAGCAGTTCTATTATGTAAGGGGAAACTGCGACTATGGCAGTGATATACCGGCCGAGCAGTTTATTACGCTGCAAGGCACCGGAATACTGCTTACTCATGGTCACGCTCACGGGGTGAAGTACGGCATTAACGCTCTGACGGGCTACGCACGCAAAATAGGCGCCAAGATAGCGCTTTACGGACATACACATATTCCATATAATGTGTATCATGACGGTGTATATGTCCTTAATCCAGGGTCTATTGCTTATCCTCGCGACGGCAGCAGACAGTCTTACGGTCTTATTGAGATTGTTCCGCAGGGAATTCTCACAAACACTCCGGTCTTTGATCAATTCAGAAAGTGATTTTTTTCTGGTGATATTCTGATAATTTCGAATAGCTAAAAATTTCAGTTAAATTTTATGAAAAATGACGTTGAAAAATTGAAAAAAATTATTAATCTTTTATTTACATTTCGGACGAAAAGATTTATAATAAAAAGAGTATAGGTTATTTAGCAAATCGAAATCAAGGAGGGGGTATTAGTATGAGAAGGTATGTACTGAGCGGTTTGGAGCATATTCACATGATGCGTCATGTTCCGAAAAGCTATGATATGACTCGTACTCACATTATGCACAAGGGTGTTAATAAGCATGTCGATGTTGTGCTCAGATTTTCCCCGAAAAACTGGAAGAAAAAGAAGGTAACAGTAAGCGTCGTCAGAAGTGAAAAGAAGAACGACGCTGCCCGCATCAGAGCAAACGCGAAGAGGGGCTATGTGGCAGTACGAAAGGTTGTAAACGATAAATTTGAAGCCGATCGCAGAGCTGCAGCAACGGCATTCGAGACTAATTATGTGACACGTTCGGCGGGTTCAGACGCTCTTATTCACGACATGAAGAGCCAGATTACCACCATGGCGAAGAAAAGCGCCGAATATATTGACGATCAGCTTACCGCAAAACCGGCAGTCTCAAATGCCAGACCAGTCGAACCGACTGCTGAAAGCCAGGACGTTTCCACTGAGGTTTCCACTGAGAGCCAAAAGCCGCTTATCAGCCCCGAAACGGAGGAGATTCTCAAAAAAGGCGGATACCGTCTGCCGAATTCAACATCTTCAGCGGGAAACCCGTACGCTGTAGATTATATAAAGGACGCTTCAAACGAGGAATTTCATAATCTGATGGATTCTCTGGAAAAGTCTCTTGACGAAGCATGCAGGAAGTATTCGATTCAGCCCAGCGAGCCAGATGTTGATACAACTGAGACTGAGACAACACCTGATGAGGAAAAGAGCGCTTCGGATTACGGAGATTTCAGCGGGTACAACGGAGGATACAGCCTGCCAGGAGGCGTCAGCCTGAGCGTAACTAAAAGACAGGAGAAAAATACTGACGAAAAAGAAAATGAAGAGGAATTTAAGCCGACTCTTTCATTTACCGACGGCGGCGAGCATTATATTTCAGAGGACAGTCTTTTTGACCGTGAGCTTAATCGCCCGGGCGAAAGATACGTTCCGCCGGCAAATTTCTTTGATGATGATACCGCTCCCTTGGGCGACAGCGGCGGGGAGGCATATGTTCCTCTGCCAGATCCTGTGGTTCAGCCTCCGGCGGCGTACGAGCCTCAGAATATATTCTATACCGATGACAGCGATCAGCCGTTTGAACAGTCCGGCGGTTATCCGAGAGAGGACTATGTTCAGCAGCAGGTATTTTTCGCTTCGCAGTCTGATAATAATCAGTCAGGGAAGCTTTATTCACGTCCGGATGATCAGGAAGAATTTGCCGAGCCTACAATCTTCCATGATTCTGATGAAGGAGAGAGCGCTGCCCAGGATGACGAAAATGATTATGGACAGCCGATGATCTTCCCCGATACGGGAGA
>ONWI01000134.1 GCA_900321515.1 uncultured Eubacteriales bacterium
CGGCAAATGCTGCCCCGTCTGAGGGAGCATCAGGCGGTGCTTTTCTTTTACGAATGCGGCGGTCAGCCGCTCTCGGAGGCACTCGGCGGCATAGCGGAGAAAGGCCTCACCGACGTCGCGGTGGTCATCGGACCGGAGGGCGGCTTCGATATAGCGGAAGCGCAGGCGTTGCAGGAAAGCGGCGCGTTCACGGCTACCCTCGGCAAACGCATTCTGCGTACCGAAACCGCCCCCATCGCCGCCGCTGCCGCCATCATGTACGCGACGGGGAACATGGATTGACGGAAATGAAGAATATTGGTAAAGTTGGAAAAACATTGTACAAAATTCGGATACAATATTGCATATTCCGAACAAGCGTGTTATAATTAATGAGAAAATGTGATGATCTGTTCCGGTTTCTCTGTACAGATATATTGAAAACATTCCATTTGAAAGGATGACGGTTTATCAGAGGTAAAAAAACGAAGCGGCTGCTATCGCTTGCGATGGCTGTAACTGCGTTCCTGTCAATGGGGACAGTCGCGCTGGCAAAGGACGTTTCATCTTCCGATATGACTGCCGAAAAGGTGGTATCTGTATCGGATATGACGGTCAGTGTGACGGAAACGCTGACGCCTGCCAATGAAGGCAGCGCAGCGACGGATTACACCTATGAGATCGTGCCGCTGCTTGCGCCGTTCAATGAATATTTCCTGGTGAAAACGGATAATCCCGATCCGGAATCGTTTCGGTTTTCCGATAAGAAGTCGGTGTACAGCGACGAATCGTACATCATTCTTGATTATGATAAATTTGAAGATTACCCGTATCCCGACGTGATTTATGAGAATCCGGACACAAGACGTGTAAAGGGCGGCTATATTTTTAAGGGTGGAACGACTGACGGAGGCGAAGTCACCCTGCAAACCGTGTCTGAATATGATTATTGGGGCGATCCTAAAACCTACGCGGATACCAATATAAAGATTACGCTGCCGAAGCTCGTGGATGAAGTAGACTATCTGATCAATACTTACGCCAAGGGCAATACGTTCTTTGATAAAATGGACGCCGTGCAGAAAGGTTTTAGTTCTGTCTGCCTTTACAGCGGTTCCTATATCAGAGGAGAGGTTTACAGGAGTTCGAAATATTGGAAGCTGGGGTTTGGTCATAAAGATCAGCTTTTCTATATCTTATCTCCCTTCGACCGTAAAGGAAGTAAAAGTCTGTTTGCTTCAAGGATTTATCCGTTCCGTTATGATTCGTTAGGCTTTCCTTCCATGATGGCCAGTGTTTCAAGGCGGCTTGACAGTTCCTCATCATACAAATGGAGTTCCGATTATCACTGGCTGATTGAGGTCACCTATAACGGCAAAACCCGCACCTACGGCGGAGCGGGAGACGTAAAAGGGCAGGGTCTGACAAAGGATAAAATTACCAGATTTTATCAATTCGATCAGAATGATACGATCACATTGGAAGACACGAAAAAACTGCTGAACTCGTATGCAGAAATAGAAATACCCGATGATATTCCGCGAGACGATGCACTGACCTACAGGAATATCTGTGATACCGTGGGAAAAACCGGCGCATGGACGAGGATCAGTGGCTACTATTCTTATCTGTACCAAAAGGATGATGACTATGACTTCTGGGCAGATGAATGGGGCGTTGGATACAGTAACTATCATGGAGGAAGTCTCCAGCTTGTTGCGGATACATGGATCGACGGACGATATGTCGATGATCATACCTATGTTCCCGGGGCAAAATTCGAAGACCATCCGGAAAGCAAGATCATGCTGCTTGGGGTAAAAAAGCCAACGGTGGAATATGATACGGAATGGAAGTATGATGATTCTGCGGGTTCTTATAAAAAGGTCTATAAAAACGTGAAAGTGACCGAAAGCACGGAAAATATCATATATAAATATAAAAGTGAAAAAAAGACATGGGAAGCGTCGGATTATGAATTATTTGCTGCAATGACTGAACAAGGGGCAGTCGATAAAAAATATGCCGACGCACTGCAACTGACGTATGAGGAAGTATTGCAGCTCGACGTTGACAAAAACACGGATGTGGAGCCGGATAAAGGGTATATATATAACGGAAGCGCTGCACCGGGTACAAGATTTGACAGAAGTCCCGTCAATACCGACGATCCGGTTAAACTGTCCCAACTCTTTGCCAAGGCAAAAGCGATTGCGGCACAAAAAGGACTGTCATTTACGCTCGAAAAAGGGAATTACGGCATGTGCGGCGAATCTATGTACTGGGTTTATCTGAAAGCCAGCAAGACACTGATTATCACAGGCACAGGCGATATGTTTTTTATAGGCGGAAACCCTTGGTATGATATTAATGATGCGATTACGCATGTATATATCGGA
>ONWI01000135.1 GCA_900321515.1 uncultured Eubacteriales bacterium
AGGAGACGATACCCCCACGACTCCCACAGGGGACGATAATCCCACAGGAGACGATACCCCCACGACTCCCACAGGGGACGATAATCCTACAGGAGACGATACCCCCACGACTCCCACAGGAGATGATAATCCCACGGGCACGATAATTCCTCAGGGGATAGTACTCCCTCAGGGCGGAAATTTCCTCATGAGACGATACTCCTTCAGGTGACAATTATCCCTTAATGTCAGGCGTGGATAAAAAAGTGTATTTTGGATGATCAAGAAAATGATTTCAATTATAAAAACAAAGTATAAATACTGCTTAGCGTCTCTGCTTTTTTCGGGGCTGATTGCGGCAGTGGCTTATTTCGGAGGTATTTCGGCGATGGACAGCTGGCTTCAGGACGTCAGCTTCCAGACCCCTCGCGCCACCTCCGGCAAGATAGTGGTCATCGGCATAGACGAAGAGGCGCTTGCCGAATTTGGCCCATATTCAACTTGGGACAGGAGCATAATAGCTTCCGCTCTCAGGGCGCTTGCCGCCGATCCCGAGCACAGACCGAGCGTTGTTGCCATTGATATGCTGCATTCCGGCACGACCGACAGTGAAGCAGACTCTCTGCTTGCCGACGCGGCAGAAGCTCTCGGCTGCGTGGTTACCGCCGACGCCGCATCTTTTGAAAAGGGCGGACGGATTATGGAGGACGGCACATATGCATACAGCAGCTATAATATCACCGGCTTTGAGGAGCCGTATAAAGAGTTGCGTGAAGTCACAAGGCAGGGGCACATCAACGCCATGCACGATTCCGACGGCATAATGCGCCATGCCATCCTGTATATTGATCCGCCCGGGCATGAGCGGGTGTACTCTATGGCATATACGGTCGCATCGCTTTACGCCGAAAAGCACGGATTTTCGGTGGACGAACCGAAAACCGACTCCCTCGGCAGATTCTTTGTATCCTATTCGGCGGAACCGGGAAATTTCTACGATGGCGTTTCCGTATCCCAGCTTATCAACGGAAGCTGTCCCGCAGATTATTTCGATGACAAGATAGTGTTCATAGGTCCCTACGCCGCGGGTCTTCAGGATCTGGTTTATGCGCCCATCGACCGTGGCGGCCAGATGTACGGCGTAGAGTATCAGGCAAACGTCATTGAAGCGCTGATCGCCGGAAATTACAAGAATGAAGTTCCCGAAATGCTTCAGGCACTTATACTCTTCTATATCTGCTTTATAATTCTTTTGCTTGCGGACCTGCTCCCGCTCGGAATGACGACAGTGATATGCGTGCTCACCGCAGCCGGAAACTACGGGTTGTCTCTCCTTGCATATGAGTGGGGAGCTATCTTTCATCTGCTGTGGATACCGGCGGGAATCGCGGTGGTATATGTTTCCGCTATCGTAGTGCGCTATATGCGGGAGTTTGCCGAAAGGCGGAGGGTAACCCGCACCTTCGAGAGGTATGTTGCCCCAGAGATAGTAAAGGAAATACTCAAGGAAGGCACCGACAGCCTGCATCTGGGCGGAAAGCTGTGCGATATTGCCGTGCTGTTCGTTGACGTGCGCGGATTTACATCCATGTCGGAGCGATTAAATCCGGAACTTGTGGTGTCTGTTCTCAGCCGTTATCTTTCCGCAACCGCGGAATGCATCATACGCAACGGAGGTACCCTTGACAAATTCATCGGTGACGCGGCAATGGCATTCTGGGGCGCTCCGGTACAACAGGAGGATCCCATCTTCCTCGCGGTGAAAACCGCCATGGAGATAGTCGAAAGTGTGGAGAAGCTGTCAGCCGAACTGTACGAAAGCATCGGAGAGCATTTGTGCGTAGGCGTAGGCGTCCATTTCGGTCCGGCAGTCGTGGGGAACATCGGTGGCGGCATCCGGATGGACTACACCGCGATAGGCGACACTGTAAACACAGCTTCACGGCTTGAGTCAAAAGCGCCGGGCGGCACGGTGTATATCAGCCGTGCGGTTGCCGACGCTCTTGGTGACAGAATAAAAACAACTTCGCTCGGCACATCCATAAAGCTTAAAGGCAAAAGCAACTTCGAGGTGCTTGTGCTGGATAAGATAGTCTAAGAGGTCAGCGGCTTTCGCGGAGTTTGCGGATGAGTTCCGTTGTGGTTTCCGCCTCCAATTTCAACTTGACAGAGGCAATGATTCTTTTGATATAGCTGTAGGAAAAAAAGAGCTTTTCACCTATTTCCTTTCCGGAATAGCCCTCACAGAGAAGCTCGGCGACTTTTCGCTCGTTATCCGTCAGACGGGAAGCGATCTCGTCGGAAAACTGTTCTGATTTGCGGGAATGTGAAGAAAGCTGCACGGCAATCCGCGCCAGCAGAACTTCACGGTGAAACGGCTTCCGGACATAATCCGCGCCGCCGAGGGTCAGCCCCCGAATTTCATCATCAGTGTCGGTCATCCCCGTCAGGAATATGACGGGGATTTTTCTCAGCTCCGTGTCATTTTTCAGATGTTCCATCAGTGAAAAGCCGTCAGTATCCGGCATCATCACATCGAGTAGAATCAGGTCGGGAAGACTTCCCTCAGAAAGCGCGGCGAGTGCCTGATCTGCGCTCGTCATAACGCTGACGGCATATTGGTCCTTCAGCATAATGGCAAGTTGTTTCAGCATTTCGATATCGTCGTCAATCGCCATGATTTTCGGTTCGTTCATATTGCCTCCATTCCGATATTCAGCCCTTAAAAGTGCCGCCCTTAAAAGTGCCGCCCCTGATATTGAAGCTTTAAAAGCGCCTCCTTAAAGGCAAAACTCTCTATCAATTGCAATATTTCATCATAATTTCTGTTTGTTCCGTCAGCGCGGCGCAAAGCCTCCACAGCCTCTTTGGCATTGAGCCATAGATTGTTTTTCAACGCGTAGACCGCTTTTTCTGTCAGAGAATCGACACTTTCGGCGGTTGCTTCCTCTTCCTCGTCGGGAATCACTTCCGCCAGAAGCGAAGCGTGCCGCTGTGTGCGTTCCCACTGCATGAGCAGCAAGGGAAAGGCTGCCGACACATAGACGGAATCGTCTTGCCGGAGTTTTTGCTCCATAGTATCCGCCATTTGAAAAAGAAGCTGCGCTCCGATTCCCCTTGCCTGCGCTTTGAGCGAGTGTGCGGCAAGACACAGACCGCTTCTGTCGTCCTGAGCGAAGAGCGCCTCGGCTTTGCGTCTGTTATTATCGTAATGACCGCAGAAAAGCAGCAGTATCCTGCGATACATGGCAAGGCTGTTGTCTACGCGCTTGAGACCGTACTTAATGTCTATCTCGCAGTTTTCTATAACAGAATTCATCCGGGCAAGCTGCGCCGATGTGACAGAAGACTGACGGTGGTTTTCAAACGCGACCTTATCTTTCGGAATGTACTGTAGTATAAGCTGCTCGAATTTTTTCCAGTCCACCGGCTTGGTGACGTATTCATCGAATCCGGCGGCGATCATTTTGGTGCCTGTTCCGGAAATAGCGTCTGCTGTCAGAGCGATGAAAGCGGCGTTTACCCCCTTCTGCTTCATGAGGGAAAGCGTTTCAATGCCGTCCGGCGAAGGCATCATATAATCCAGCACAATCACGTCATAATTACGGCTGACTGCCAGACGTATGCCGTCTATACCGTTTGAAGCGGTATCTATCTGAATCATGGTTCTGCCTAAAAGGGTTTTTAGCAGTTCGAGATTTTCAGCGTTGTCGTCCACCACCAGCATACGGCACTCGGGAGCAATGAAATGAGTATCTGTGCGGGACTGTGCCGAAACAATCTGTTCCGACTCTTCCTGCTCCAGATGAAGCGTGAAGGTCGTGCCCACGCCGACCATACTTTGGACGGAAATGCTGCCGCCCATGCGTTGGGTGAGTTCCCTGACGATGGCAAGACCGATTCCTGTGCCCTCTACCGAATGATTTCTGGAATTGCCGACCCGAAAGAATATCTCATAAATGTGGGAAAGCGCTTCGTCCGGAATGCCTATGCCCGTGTCTTCAATCTGAACGGTGAGAGAAAAATGCTTTTCATCGCGGTTTGGCATAGCCCTGACACGCAGAGAAACGCCGCCCTGTTCGGTGTATTTGACCGCGTTGGTGACGAGATTGCTGATTACCTGCAAAAGATGGTCTTTATCTCCCATCAATGTGAGATTTTCGGGATAATCCCGTTTCACCGAAAAAGAGAGATTCTTCTGCACTGCCAGTTTGTCTCCGATAATTGACAGCTCCGTGACGATTTCTTCCAGACTGTAAGGAGCGCATTCGAGCTCGGTCTGACCGGTGCGGATCCGGGTAATGTCCAGAATATCCTTCATCATAGAGAGCAGCTTCCTGCCGAAAATCGTAATCTTACGGTTGTATTCCAGCGTTTGCCCGTCGGTTGCGGTGCGGTCGATCATCTCGCTCATGCCGAGGATCATTCCGATGGGTGTGCGAATCTCGTGGCTCATGTTGGCAAGGAATACGTCTTTTGCCTTGCTCTGACGGCTGACTTCATCAAGAGCGTCTTCCGTTTTTTTCTGCTGAGAACGATAGAGCATGGCTTGCAGGTAGAGTGTGATTCCGAGCGCGGTGGAGCAAACCGCCACACCGGAAATTACGTCAAGCGCCGCGGCTTTTTCACTCTCAAAGTCAATGACAGCCTTTGGAAAACAGATTGCCGCAAGGCCGCAAATGACATATTCAATGATTTCAGCGGCTGAAATCAGAAGTCCCAGCTTGTTTTCCAGCATGAAGACAGTAAATGCTACAGCCAGGGTAAAATAAACCGGCATTCCGCTGAAAAGGCCTCCTGCCGTAAAGAACATGACGGGAAACAAAACCATAAATATCAGTATAACGGTGATCAGATAACTGGTGCGGTAATGCCCCGTCTTTTTGGCAAAAGCCAGCAGTGCGGCGGAAAAGACTGCGCAGCTCAGCAGAGCGGTCAGATTGAGCAGATCAGACCCGTTGCAGAAGGATATTCCGAATGCCGCCAGACTGACGAGGCAACCCACACAGGCCAGAATATTGAAAACAGAAACGCGGATATTGGACGGATGAATCAGGAATTTCCTGATTGCCTCGGTTTTATTGATAACGCCTTTCATATCATCACCTCTCTTTTCAAATCCATCTTATCATATCAAATCACAAAAAAAAAATCAATTGAATTCCAAAACTGTGTACCTGAAGGACACTGTTTTTTGTAAAAAACGTGTTATAATACACAATGAAATATGATTCAGGAGGTATTTTGGATGAGAAGGTATTTGGCAATATTTACGGTCTGTTTTCTTGCGTTGTTTGCGGCAGTGTCGCTCACCGGCTGCGGAGATAAGGACTCCGTATCATCTGCCGCGGAAAAAGAGGAATCAGGCGTCAGCAGTTCAGACGTCAGCCGTATTGTCGGAACTTGGCGCGAGGACGGAGAGTTTGGAATCAATGTTCTCACCATTGCGGAAGATGGCAGCTATGTACTGTATCACACGAGCGGCGGCACCCAACAGGGAAAGGTAGAGATTGACGGTGACGTTCATTCTGACGGCACATCCGATTCATGGTTCAGTTTTTACGACGAGTCGGGAGAGCTTTGGACAGGATTCCCGAATCTGACGGAAAACCCGTCCGAGCTGATTTCAGAATCAGCCGACAGGATGAAGTTCGTCCGCATTGACGAGAACGAAAAAACGCCGGCAAAGGATTATCTTGGCACATGGCAGGGCGGAAGATGTTCAATCAACGTCAGCAAAGCCAAGGACGGCTACAAGGTGAATGTTATTTGGGGCAGCAGTGCCTTTGAAAGCAGCGAATGGAATTACAACTGCCGTTATGATAAGGAGACCGCAACCCTGATATGTGACGGCGGAGCTACGCTGGTCAATCACAAATACGACGAAAAAGGCAAAGATAATAAAACCACTGTTTATAAAGACGGCAGCGGCTCGTTCAAAGCAAGAGGCGGCGTTCTCCGCTGGACAGATGATAAAGAGGATTCCGGCAAGGAATTGTATTTTGCGCACTTACCGGATCAGGAATAATCCGCTAAAAATAAACTGAAGCAAGGAGATAGTAAATTATGAAAAGAATACTCGTTATGATGATTGCGGCAGCCATGGTAATCTCATTGATGGCAGGGTGCGGCGACAATGACAGGCAGAACGGTACGCAGTCGGATTCCACTGAATCGCAGATGACCGACGTTGCAACAGATGAAAATCTGGCGAATATCATCAGAGACGCCGGAAACGTCGGAGAGGGTACAGCCGGTTCATCGCTGAGGCGGGCAAAGATCGCGCACGACTTAGCGGCACTCGCCGCCGAAAAAGGCTACACCGAAGAAGATATTGCCAAACTGAAATCGACCTTTGAAGCGACGTTCGACGCGATGAACGAAGACACGAAAAGCAGCGCGCGTTCGGTTTTTACAAACAGCGTTTTCCCGATGCTCGACAAGGTAATCAACGAGGGAAATCTGGACGAATATAAGGGACTGCTTGAAGATGCCGGTGTTGGCGGAGACATGGATACTATCCTGAAAACACCCGGTCTGGCGGACAGTTATAACAGCATTAAATCCGCTTATCTCGCGCTTGAAGATTCCGGCAATTAAAAGTTTATTGTGAAAGCTCTGTTGAACCATTTAAATTATTGCGGAAAGGATGGTTACAATGTTCAAAATCAAGACCCGGCTCATATGCATCCTAATGGCGGCAGCCATGACTGTATGCGCATTGACAGCCTGCGGCGATTCCGGTGAAAGTACGTTTTCCGCCGAGTGGACACCTCATAAATTCGGCGTAGAGGACACCGAGGTAAACGGCGTGAAGCTGGGCATGACAATCGAAGAGGTAAAAGCAGCTATCGGAAATCCTGACAAGGAAGAAAATATCACTGAGGATCAGTTTATCTACGGTGAGCATATCAACTTGAGTTACGGCAAAATGTTTCTTTCCTTCTATGACATCAATGAAGGCGACGACATCAGGCTCGGCAGCATTTCATCCGACTCTCCCGAAGTGAAATTTGCCGGAGGACTCCACGCGGGCAGCACGAAGGAAGAGGTTCTCGCGGCATTCGCGCAGGACGATAATCCGCCCGATCTGATTTTTTACGGCGATAAATTCGGCAGATTTATCTACGGCGATTTCACAGACATGGATTTTATGGAGAAAAAGCCGACCGGCGCCATCGAGAATGCCTATATTCAGGACCGCGACGCGGAAACCGAAGGCTATTATATGATCATATATCATTATTATAACCCGCTGAAATGGCAAGATGACGGAAGCAGCTATACAGGCGATTACTACCAGCTCGTCTTCTATCTGGATAGCAAGAGCGACAAAGTGACTTCCGTACTTCTGGAACACAATTCGGCAATGTAAAGCGTTCGCATTTGTTCGTTGTGAATAATTATATTTCTGGAGGACTTAAGGCATGAAAAAGAATTTATCTGATATATTGATCAGCTGCGCGGCATTTACCCTTGCCGCTGTGATGATGCTCTCCGCTGTCGCTTGCGTCAAAGACACAAACGACGTCAGCAGTGAAGAAACCTTCACCGAACTGAAAATCGACGAGCTTGACAAGGACATGACAGAATTCCTCACTCGTTTTACCGACTGGTACGAGGTGGAGGAAGGACAAAAGAAGGCATATGACAGCAAAAAAGCCGGCGACGGGACAACCAATATTCTGCGCAGCATTCTTGGCGACGCGGGATGTGCCGACTGGGGCAAGTATCCCGCGAGCGAGCCGAAAGATGTCTACAATACGAAAAAGCTCGACCCGAAGAAGTGGGCAAAGGAATCCGGCGGCGCATATAAGGTTTTTGACGCCAAGGGCGCGGATTGGGTTGCAATAAACATCTTCAACGTCACCGAGAAGGACATCGAGGCAATGCGCGCGCAGGGCGAAGAAAACAAGTGGTTCTATCTCAAGGACGGCAAGTATTACAAGGTGATCGGCGGCGTGGGAGACCCTCTTACCGCGTACACTTTTGAATCCGCCAAGACGGACGGAACGGTGTATTATGTCAATTACAGCGCAAGCTTCGACAACGGGGAAGAAATCACCCCTGTCGGTTCATACTACGCGGAGGTGCAGCAGAAGACCGTTGACGGCTCAACTTACTGGACGCTCAACCGATTCGAGCAAATCTCCGAAAATAATTAATCAAAAAAATCAGGCGATTGTAAAAGTGAGTGGAAAGTGAAAAGAAAAAAGAAAAAAGAAAAAAAGGAAAGCGCGCAGCGCCAATAATGGGAGTCCAGGGGGGCTGGCCCTCCTGGCAGGTCAAGGGCAGAGCCATTGCGGGGCGGTGGGGCAGCGCCCCACAAGCTCGGCGGAGCCGAGCGAGCGAAACGCACCGGAAAATAAAACGAGGTCAGGCGAATA
>ONWI01000207.1 GCA_900321515.1 uncultured Eubacteriales bacterium
GCGCCAATAATGGGGTGCATGGGGCAAGGCTCCCTGCCAGGGGTCCGGGGGCAGCGCCACCGGCGGGGCGGTGGGGCAGCGCCCCACGAGCTCGGCGGAGCCGAGCGAGCGAGACGCACCCAGAAAAAATCGCGGTCGGGCGAATACCGAAATCGAAAAATCCAAATCCTCCCTTCCCACGGATAGAGAAAAAAGCTCCGGCTTAAAATGCGCAAGCCCCAAATTTCCGACATTTCCAACTTTTACAATCTAACTTTTCAACCTTAAAGGAGAATAGTTATGGCAGAATATTCGTTCAATACATCCGAAATAAAGAAAATGTCACCCAAGCTGCGCGCGGGCGACAGAGTGCTGCTGTCCGGAACAGTCTATACTTCGCGGGACGCGGCGCACAAGCGCATAATGTCCCTGCTCGACAGCGGAGAAGCGCTTCCCTACGAGCTGGATGGCGCGGTGATCTATTACGCGGGACCCACACCCACACCCGAGCATCTCGCCATAGGATCGTGCGGACCTACCACATCCAGCCGAATGGATCCGTTTGCTCCCCGTATGCTCGATATGGGACTCGGCGCAATGGTCGGCAAGGGCGGACGTTCGGAAGAAGTCTGCGAAGCGATACGCCGCAATAAATCCGTATATCTCTGCGCGGTGGGCGGCGCGGGCGCGCTTGCCTCGAAGTGCATCACATCATGTGAGGTCATAGCGTTTGAAGATCTGGGCTGCGAATCAGTCAAGCGTCTTGAATTCAAGGATTTCCCGTTGATTGTCGCCATCGACTGTGAGGGAGGAACTCTCTTTTCGAGTGAGAAATAAGGTGAAAAATAATTAACATGAAAAAACTCTTTCGCGTTTTGATCGCTCTGTCGCTCATAATGTCAATAAAAGTTATTTCATATCCGGTCATCGCCAACGCCCAGAGCGACAGTAATTCGGAAAAGGAAGTAATCAGGCTGACTGCCTCCGGTCAGGGTTTCTCCGACCGTGCTCTTCAGAAAATAACCGATTCCGACTTTTACACATTCAGCCGAATAACCAAAGGGTCCGGTCTCAGCTTCCAGGCGTCCGCGCCTGTAAAGACGCTGTATTTCATATTTGAACGCCCCTGCGAATGGATTCTTACCCTGGACAACGGCACTGTGATTCAGGGCGGAGAAAAAGGCTTCCTGCACGAAACCGTGGTTTTGCCGCGGGAGGTCAGGGAATTCCGATTCAATGCGTCGTCCGACCTGTATTTATGCGACGTTTACGCCTTCGCCGACGGCATCCTTCCGGACTGGGTGCAGCTGTGGCAGCCGCCCTGCGAAGAGGCGGATCTTATGGTAATGCCGACTCACAGCGACGACGAACTTCTCTGGTTCGGCGGTGTGCTGCCATATTATGCCGGAGAACTGGGGTATAGGGTTCAGGTGGTATATCTGACCAATCACAACCTTGCGCCTTTTCGTCATCATGAGATGCTTAACGCGCTGTGGACGGTCGGTGTGAGGAATTATCCTGTGCAAAGCGAAAAATTCACCGATACCCTCTCGTCAATGGGAAGCATGGAGAAGGCAGCGAACGTTTTCGGGCGAAACAGGGTGCTTGAATTTCAGGTGGAAATGCTGCGCCGGTTTGCTCCAAAAGTCATAGTCGCCCACGATATCAACGGCGAATACGGTCACGGAGCACACAAGCTCAACGCCGCCACCCTGCTCGACGCGCTTAAGATATATGAAGACCCTTCGATATTCCCCGAAAGCGCCGAAAAATACGGCATTCACCGAGTGCAAAAGTGCTATCTGCACCTTTGGAGCGAAAACACCATATTTGTTGACTGGAACAATATTGTCCTGAGCAAATTCGGAGGCAGGACTGCCATGGAAATGGCTGAGACGGGTTATTTATGCCATAAATCACAGCAGGATGCCTACAGCGTTGCCAAAAGCGGAAGATACGACTGCCGCAAATTCGGTCTCGCCTATACCACAGTAGGTCCCGACACTCCGGAAAAGAATGACATGTTCGAGCATGTGGAATTCCCAGAAAAGTCAGAACTCCCCACGGACTCTTCCCTGAGCGAAGCCGCTGTTTCACAAACGGACAATTCTCCCACGGCAGCCAGACCTGCCGCTAAAAAAGTAACGAAGCCTCCGGTAATTATGATATCGATATTTGTTTTATCGGGCGGCGTGATTCTTTTTATTATTTTCAAATCATCATTGACAAGATACAGAAAAACGAGGCGAGACAATTGAAAAGGGTTTCCTGCGCGTTCGTGTCATTAATAATTTTTTTGACGTCCGCGCTCTGCGTACCGTCAGGTACCGTATTCGCGTCTTCATCAGACAGAGAGGAACAGCAGGACGCGCAAACGGTCAGGCTGTATGTGTCATGTGACAACATACAGGATTATTTATTAACTTCGATTGCGGACAGCAATCAGTACACTCGTTATTACGCTTCGGAAGATACTCACCTTAAATTCACCGCTTATGCTCCGGTCAAGAGCCTGTATGTAATGATCGATAAGCCCTTCATATGGACGCTCACATTGCCCGGAGGGGATATCGTCAAGGGCGGGGAAAACGAATATCTGCACGAATACATCGCTCTCGACAAAGAGACAACCTCATTTGAAATTGACATTCCCGCAGGCGGCTCAATATCTAATGTATACGCCTTTACGGACGGTCGCATTCCCGACTGGGTACAGATATGGCAGCCGCCGTGCAGGAGAGCCGATCTCATGGTGATGCCTACCCACGCCGACGACGAATATCTGTGGTTCGGCGGAGCCATACCGTATTACGCCGGCGAACTGGGATACAATGTGCAGGTGGTCTATCTGACATACCACTCCAAGCAGAAATACCGCTGCCACGAACTTCTGAACGGACTGTGGAAAGTCGGTGTAAGGAATTATCCGATTATCACGGAAAGGTTTATCGACACTCTCGCGACAAAATGGAGCATGGAAAGCGCTGAGAAATACTTCGGCAGGGACAATGTAACGGAATTTCAGGTGGAAATGCTGAGGCGTTTTGCCCCGAGAGTTATCATCGCCCACGACATCAACGGCGAATACGGTCACGGCGCTCACATACTCAACGCAAGCACGCTGCTCGATGCGCTGCAAATATATGAAGATGCGTCTGTATATCCGGAAAGCGCCCAGAAATACGGCATACACAAGGTGCAGAAATGCTACCTCCATCTGTGGAACGAAAATCAGATCACTGTCCAGTGGAGCGAAAAGAAGCTCGGGAATTTCGGAGGAAGAAGCGCATTGGACATGGCAAGAGAAGGATACTACTGCCACAGGAGCCAGCAAAAATGGGAGAATCACATGTTTCAGTACGGAGCCTACGACTGCCGGAAATTCGGTCTTGCCTACACAACCGTGGGATACGATTCACCCGGGCTGAACGATATGTTTGAAAATGTGGACTGGTATGACAAAACAAAAGCCGAAATCCAGGATGAAGCCGAAGCCAACGCCGCCCAGAATGCGGACAGTCAGGAAAATACGCCCGAAACGCTCTCTGCTTCCGACAAAAAATCCGGCTCCCGCCTTAAGGCAAGGAACATCACCCTGTCGCTTTTCGGGAGAAAAATTATGATACAGGATATAGTGGTTGCCGCAACCGCCATGGTAATATCACTTGTCTCGATTATAATCGTAATTTGCCTGAAAAAGCGGGAATAAATGCAGAATAGAGGCTGCTTCTATGAAAAAATGCACAATTCTGCAAGTTTGCGGAATAAAAATTGCAAAAATCCCAAAAAAATAGAAAAAACATATTGACAAATCAATAGGGCATGTATTACAATATTATCTACAGCGCTGAAAATGCGTATGAATACATCTTGCAAAAGGAGATAATTTAAATGGCTTTTAAGAATCAGTATCTTGCAGATCTTATGGAAACAGTCAAAAAGCGCAATCCCGATGAGCCTGAATTTCATCAGGCTGTAACCGAGGTTCTCGAGTCGCTCGAGCCGGTTATTGAAAAGCATCCCGAATATATAAAAATGGGCGTCCTCGAAAGCATCGTGGAGCCTGAGAGAATAATCAAGTTCCGTGTTCCGTGGGTAGATGACAAGGGCAATGTCCAGGTCAACCGCGGCTTCCGCATTCAGTTCAACAGCGCCATCGGCCCCTACAAGGGCGGACTCCGCTTCCATCCCTCCGTATACGAAGGCATCATCAAGTTCCTCGGCTTCGAGCAGATTTTCAAGAATTCCCTGACCGGTCTGCCGATCGGCGGCGGCAAGGGCGGCTCCGACTTCGACCCCAAGGGCAAGTCCGACATGGAGGTCATGCGCTTCTGCCAGAGCTTCATGACTGAGCTTGCCAAGCACATCGGCCCCGATACCGACGTCCCCGCAGGCGACATCGGCGTGGGCGGCCGTGAAATCGGCTACCTCTTCGGCCAGTACAAGAGACTGCGCGACGAATACAGCGGCGTGCTCACCGGCAAGGGTCTGACCTACGGCGGCAGCCTTGCCCGC
>ONWI01000143.1 GCA_900321515.1 uncultured Eubacteriales bacterium
TCAGGATCGCTATATCCTGAAGCATTTCCTTGCGTCTGTCACCGAAGCCAGGCGCCTTCACGCATACGCAGGTGAATGTGCCTCTGAGCTTGTTGACAATAAGGGTGGACAGCGCGTCGCCTTCCACATCCTCGGCGATGATGACGAGCTTCTTGCCCATCTTGACGATCTGCTCGAGCAGCGGAAGTATCTCCTGTATGGAGGAAATCTTCTTGTCTGTGATGAGAACCAGCGCGTCGTCAATCACTGCTTCCATCTTATCCGTATCGGTTACCATATAAGGCGAAATGTAGCCTCTGTCGAACTGCATGCCTTCCACAACGTCGATGTCGGTCTTGGCGGTCTTGCCTTCCTCTACGGTGATAACGCCGTCCGCGCTCACCTTCTCCATTGCCTCGGCGATGAGCTTGCCGATTGTCTCGTCTGCCGATGACACCGACGCAACCTTCGCGATATCCTCCGAGCCGTTGACCGACTTGGAATTGGCGACAACCGCTTCGGACGCCGCTTCCACCGCCTTGGCGATGCCCTTCTTGACAAACATCGGGTTCGCGCCGCCGGTCACGTTCTTCATGCCCTCCCGGATGAGCGCCTGCGCCAGCAGCGTCGCTGTGGTCGTGCCGTCGCCCGCTACGTCGTTGGTCTTGGTCGCAACTTCCTTGACAAGCTGCGCCCCCATGTTCTCAAAGGGATCGTCAAGCTCGATCTCCTTGGCGATGGTCACTCCGTCGTTTGTGATGAGCGGGGCGCCGAATTTCTTATCCAGCACTACGTTTCTGCCCTTCGGACCCAGTGTGATCTTGACCGTATTGGCAAGCTGATCTATACCTGACTGGAGAGACTTGCGTGCTTCCTCTCCGTAAAGAATTATCTTTGACATAATTTATTCCTCCTGCAATTCTAATAGCCTGATTATTCGCACACGGCGAGAATGTCGCCTATGCGCACGATGACGAATTCCTCGCCGTCGATCTTGACCTCTGTGCCCGAATATTTGCTGGTAAGCACTTTATCGCCCGGCTTGACGGTCATTTCGACTTTTTCTCCGTCAACTACTCCGCCCGGGCCTACCGATATGACCTCTGCGATCTGCGGCTTCTCCTTGGATTTTGCTGTGAGTATGATGCCGGTCGCCGTGGTCTCCTCAGCCTCAACCATTTTGAGCACTACTCTGTCTGAAAGCGGTCTGATAGTCATATTATTATTCTTCCTTTCACTGCGGGCTTGACCCCCGCAAATAGTTCTTGCAGATGACCCGCTTCTGCCTCTTCGGGTCATTAGCACTCTCGTTCCCTGAGTGCTAAACTGTATTATAATAACGTTTACAAAAAAAATCAAGTCCTTTTCTGCATTATTACATCTATTTTACAAATTTTTAATAAACATACTGTTTTACAAAAAAACTGGTTGCACTTTTGGGCACTTTATGATATCATTTTAATGTTGACTCGGTTCAGGCTGTGTCAACAATATTCTATGTATACTATCTTATATGGAAAGCTGTGATATTCTTGTCAAAAAGTACGCGGATCGCCGTATCGTCATTCTCTTTCCTGCTTGTGCTCCTTGCCTTCAGCAGGTGCAGTTTTTCTACCACTGTTATCACCTCTTCCGATTCGCCGGACGTTGTGTTTACAGATTTCATCTCCGCGCTCAAGGACAAGAATTACGCCGGGGCAGATGCTTTTCTCGCGGACGGCGCTTCCATTGCTCCCGTCAATGAGACCGGCTACGCCTTCTTTGACGATTACGTCGCCGTTTGTCTCGGCTCGCTGAGCTGCGCTTCCGTGGGCAAACCTGAATACAACGGTACCTCAGCCAGAGTATCCGTCAGCCTCCGTTCGTTCGACAGGAACAGATTCGTCAGTTGGACCAAGGACAATATCTCCGGGCTCGAACACGAATATATGATTCAGCATGATCTGAAGGAATTTGACAAGAACGACCGTAAGGCTGTCGATCAGGTCCTCTCAATGGCTGTCAGCAAGTTTGCCGCGCTTGACGACAGCGCACGCCTTTCCGAGGCTGAGATCAATGTGGATTTTGTTTTTTCCGACAAAAAGTGGAAGATTGTGGGCAACGACAACCTGATTAATTCAATATTCGGAGGTAGCGATGACAATGGAATATTCGGAGGTAGCGATGACAATGGAAAAGCTCAGGAAAAATCTGAAGAAAAACCTCAGGAATAGTGTGAGCACCAAAAAAAGGCTTTATTTCATGATTCTGAGCCTTGTTCTGATCTTTATGCTGAACTTTCTCGCTTTCTCCCCTTCCACGGTGGTCAAGCAGATCAGCATGACTAAAAATATCTCTTCGGCTTACCTTAACAACGAAATCAATACGATTCTCTCGGAAACCACCGACGCAGAGGTCGTTCGTATGCTTCCCTACGATTTCAGCGCGCCTAAGACCAAGCCCGACAAGAATAATTTTTTTACCGAGGACAAAAAAACCTGCTACAAGGACAGCACCATCGAAGTGACCTGCTGGAAGGAAGTCAGCAAGATCAATAAGGCTGAGGTCTGCTTTGCCGATATTAAAATCAAGCATCCCTCACAGTTCCGCAGGCAGTGGGCAAACGGCGACTACAATTCCAACAAGACACAGTATCCTACCAACATCTTCCGGCTCTCCAACGGCGTCGTCGGAATGTCCTCCGATTTTTACAAGTTCAGAAGGTTCGGCGTAATAGTTCAGTACGGAAAGGTCATCTGCGACAGAAGAAGCACCAATTCCCGCCAGAAATATCTCGATGTGCTTACCATTGATTACAACGGCGATTTCCATATCTGGAACGACAGCGAACTCAGCGAACATATCCGTCAGCACGGCGCCGATGATATCATGCTTTCCTTCACATTCGGCCCAGCCCTTATCAGGGACGGCGTTCCATACGACCCCGCCGTCGAAAAGGATTATCCGCTCGGCGAGCCTTATATGCGCTCCGGCAGGGCGGCTATCGGTCAGATCGGCAAGCTCCACTATCTGCTCTGCACGTTCGGCGTCCCCGGTCTTCAGCGCTATCGGATGGCGGAGGTTATGGCTGAAAAGAACTGCACCACCGCCTACAACCTCGACGGCGGTCAGTCCGGCACCATGATCATCAAAAACAGGGTCTACAACAAGATCGCCTACAAGGGCAGCGAAAGACCTATGAGCGATGTGCTCTATTTCTGCTCTGCCGAATAGGAACAGGGGGTATTTGTTTTGGAAAATCAATTGATGCTGGTACTTGGCAATGTTGAGATAAGCTGGTTCGCTGTGTTTACCGCCATCGCCTGTCTGGTCGGAACCTGCGCCGCCTGCCTGCTCCGCACGGTGCAGAAGAAAGAAATTTCCGACATCTTCGTCTGCGTTACTTACGGCGTGCCTCTCGGTCTGCTTTTCGGCAGACTGCTGTATATCTTCTTTTCCAGCAACATCCTCACCGGATTGGCCCAGTACCTGAACATTACCAACGGCGGCTTCGGTCTTTACGGCGTTATTTTCGGCGTTTTCCTCGCCGCTGTGATCGCCTGCCTCTTCTACAGGGCAGAAGGGCTCGGCTCCCTGCTCGACTGTCTCGCTGTCGGCGGCGCGCTGGCTATCGCTGTCGGCAGATTCGCAACCGCCTTCACTTCCGCGGAAATCGGTTACGAGGTCGGCTTCAAAGCGTTCGCTGTCTACGACAGCAATCAGAATATCTACAATCTGGCGGTTTATAAGCTCGACGGCATTTACGAGACCGTGATCTTTCTTATCTGCCTCTGGTTCTTCTCCTATTGCATCAAAAACACCGACCATACGATTTCCTCCGGTATCACCGCTCTGCTTATGCTCGCCCTCCACGGCACCAATCAGGTCGTTATGGACAGCATGCGCGCCGACCCCCTCAAGCTCGGTATGAATGAGTTTATCAAAATCTCACAGATTCTCGGTATCGCCTGCTGTATTATTATCCTTGCGGCGTTTATGATTATTTCAGCCAGATCCGGCGGCTTCGGCAAATTCCATATTCTCTCGCTGCTCCTTATCGTCGTCGCTGTTGTACTCGGCGTTTTCGGCGAATACCGCGTCGGCAGTTCCAATTACATCAGCAACCATCTCATTATGTTTGCCGGCATGGTCATTCTCGACTGGCTGACCGTCGCTTTCGCTCTGATGAGCGTCGATTCTCCCGCCGCTAAGGAACTCGCCGCTCCTGCCGCTCCGCAGCCTATGGCTGCTTCTTCTGCCGCCGTTTCGGCGCCCGCCCCGGACAACATTCCGGAGACGGCTGCGCCTCACTCCTCCCCCGACGGCTCCGATAACGACCCAAATATCGACTTTAACGGCCTGTTGGCTGAGCTTAAGACCCTCAACAAATAATTATCCGCGAACCTTCGGCATATTGACTGTATGACGGAGGTTCTTTTGTGTAAGGATGTGAACCTGAATGTCCGGTTTAAGATTCAAAGGCGCTGTTTTCGATATGGACGGGGTGCTCGTGGACAGCGAACGGCTGTATATGCGCTTCTGGCGTGAAGCCTGCGCCTCTTTCGGCTTTGATATGTCCGATGAAATGGCGCTCAGCCTGCGCAGCAATTCCCCCGAAACCGCTATACCCAAATTCGCCGCGTGGTTCGGCTCGTCAGCCGATTATTACGCGATCCGGCAGCTCAGACGAACTCTGATGGCTGATTTCATCGATAAACTCGGAGTGGATACTAAGCCCGGTGCTTCTGAAATTCTGCATTATCTCAAGGTTAACGGGGTGAAGCTCGCGCTTGCCACCGCTTCCCCCGTCAGAAGGGCACGGCATTATCTGGAACCTCACGGCATGTTCGGTCTCTTCGACGCCGTGGTGAGCGGAACCTCCGTCGCCCGGAGCAAGCCCGCGCCCGACATCTACCTCGCGGCTGTCGGAATGCTCGGTCTCGACCCGCGGGAGTGCTTCGCCGTGGAGGATTCCCCCGCCGGTATTCTCTCGGCAAAATCCGCCGGCTGCTTCACTGTGATGGTGCCCGATCTTACGCAGCCGGACGACGATATTTTGCCTTGCATCGACTTTTTGGCACGCGATCTCTCCGAAATCAGAATCATCACAGCTTGCTCCTGATGCTCTCCAGTATCCTTTTTTCGATTCGGCTCACATAGGAACGCGATATATTCAGCTCCGCGGCTATCTCGCGCTGTGTGAGCGGTTTGCGCCCGTTCAGTCCGTATCGCTCCGTGATGATCCTGCGTTCGGTCTCGTCGAGTTCTTCACGAAGGATCCGCCTGAGTTTTTCGCATTTTATCGCCCTGTCGATGTCGTCCGAAATCGTGTCGTCCACCGCTATTATGTCCATCAGCGTCAGCACGTTCCCGTTGCGGTCGGTCTCTATCGGCTCGTTGATGGATATGTCCAGCGCGCTCTTTTTCCCCCCGCGGAGAAACATCAGTATCTCGTTCTGTATGCAGGTCGCCGCGTAGGACGAAAATTTCGAGCTCTTTTCCGGACGGAAGCTGTCTACCGCCTTGATCAGCCCTATTGTGCCTATTGATATCAGGTCGTCTCCGTCCGGCACCGCCGCGCTGTACTTCTTGCTGACGTGCGCTACCAGCCGCAGATTGTGCTCTATCAGCTTCTGACGCGCTGCGCGGTCCCCTGCCGCCATCGCGTCTATGTATTTCCTCTCTTCCGTTGCCGACAGCCTCGGCGGAAATCCAGATATCGACGATACGCTCAGAAACAGACTGTACAGTCCCTTCACCGCTTCCGTCAGCGTCATGATCAGGTTCATCTCAACTACCCCCCCAAGAGCGCTCCGCGTTCTTTTTTTATATTTTATTCACTACCGCGCCTCTCTGTGCATGTACCTTTTGTTAAAATTTTATTAGCCGATTGCAATAAAATGAAAAATCGCGATAATACGGGGTTGTTTTTTTCTCCAGCGGGAAGGGCGGATTGGGATTTTTACGATTTCGGTATTCGCCCGACCGCGTTTTTATCCGGGTGTGTCTCGCTCGGTCGGCTTCGCCTCCCTCGTGGGGCTTTGCCCCACCGCCCCAGCAGGGCTCTGCCCTGCACCCGCCAGGAGGTCCAGACCCCCTGGACTCCCATTATTGGCGCTGCGCGCTATGCTTTTTTTCTTCTTTATTTTTACTACCGCCTATTTATTTTTTATGTATCACTATCACACCCGGCATGACTGCGCGGAAACTTTTGCGGCTGCGTTACGGACGACCCTTTTTGGGATCCCCTTTGACGTTAGTTTCAATGGAAGCCGTGCCGTTGATTGCACCACCTACATTTTTTTCTCTTTTGCCGCAAATCGTCCTTTGCATTCCGCCGGATGTGAGCAGACACTTGCCCGACGCACGGCTTTTATACCCTTTTCCTCTTGAAAGAATGACGGTATCTGATGATCCCAAAAGGGATTTTTCTGTGCCTGCATCATTATTATCCGCGTTTTATCACCCTTTATTCCGTCCGGAATAAAAAATCCAAAAAAAATTTATTAATTTTTACTGTATTTTGCCTTATTTAAAGAATTTCTCCTTGAAATATCACGCATAACATGTTAAAATCTATTTGTAAGCTGATTACGGAAGTAATTGGAAATATATACACATCTTAGGAGGACGAAATATGAGCAATATTTTGTTTGTAGGCTCGGAATGTGACCCGTTTGTCAAAACAGGCGGCCTTGCCGACGTTATGTCAGCTCTGCCCAGAGCTCTTGCCAATCAGGGCGACCTGGACGTGCGCGTGATCCTGCCCAGATACACCTGCATTCCGGAGCATTTCCGCAACAACATGACTTATGTGACTCATTTCTACATGGACTTCACCCGCGACTGCCATATGTATTATGTCGGTCTCATGGAGTATTGGTGGAACGGCGTCAGATTTTACTTCATCGACAATGAGTACTTCTTCGGCAGGGGCAATCCTTACACCGATATGGCCGGCGATATCGTGCCCTTTATCTTCTTCTCCAAGGCTGTTCTTGCCTCCATGTGCGCTATCGGTTTCCACCCCGACGTCATTCACTGCCACGACTGGCAGGCCGCTCTGGTGCCGGTCTATCTTCACACTGTCTATGAGGGCAATCCCTTCTACAACGGCACAAAGACCGTCCTGACTATCCACAACCTCCACTTCCAGGGCATCGCCAACATCGATACCGTTAAGTATCACTCCAATATTCCTGAGTATGCCTTCTCCCCCGATCGCCTTGAATTCAACGCCGACGCCAACATCATGAAGGGCGGCATCGTCTATTCCAATTTCGTCACCACCGTCAGCCACACCTACGCCAACGAAATCAGAACCCCTGAATACGGCGAGGCTCTCGACGGCGTGCTCAATGACTACGCCTACAAACTCGGCGGTATCGTCAACGGCGTTGATTACGACGTCTACAACCCCGGCACCGACTGGTATATCTATGACAGATACGGTGTGGACAATTTCCCCGACGCTAAGCGCTGGAACAAGGAAAAGCTTCAGGCTGAGCTCGGTCTGCATCAGGACGTCAACAAGTTCATGATCGGCATTATCTCCCGCCTGACCGACCAGAAGGGCCTTGACCTTGTCAATCAGGTGATGAACCGCATTGTGGACGATCACACCCAGGTGGTCATCATCGGCACCGGCGACAAGAAGTATGAGGATGCTTTCAGAGGCTATGAGTGGAATCACAAGGGCTCTGTCTGCTCCAATATCATGTATTCCAACGAGAGAGCCCACAAGCTCTACGCCGCCGCCGACGCTATCCTCGTCCCCTCCCGCTTTGAACCCTGCGGTCTGACACAGCTCATCGCCATGAGATACGGCACTGTTCCGATCGTCCGCGAAACCGGCGGTCTGAGAGATACCGTCCAGCCCTACAACGGCTTCGATCACACCGGCACCGGCTTCACCTTCTACGAGTACAATGCCGAGGTCATGCTCAATGTCATCAACTACGCTAAGCAGATCTTCTTTGAGGATCGTTTCGGCTGGGAATGCATCGCAAGACGCGGCATGGAATCCGACTTCTCGTGGTACCGCTCCGCCGGCAACTACAGAAATATCTACAATTGGCTCATGAGCCAGTGGTAATGCCGCTTCCGGCTTCGATTCCGCCTGCCTTGGGCTGACGCCGGATCACTCATTCTTTTATTCAGAGTCTTGCACAGGCGCGATTATTCTTCCGTCCCGCCTGTGCAAGTTTTTTATCCTTTATACTGCGAAGGGAAGTCTCCAAATGACTGTTTTTGCTATTGAATCTTCGTGCGACGATACCGCCGCTGCCGTGGTCGCCGACGGACGGAAGGTGCTTTCTTCCGTGGTGGCGTCGCAGGTATTCCGTCATGTCGAATTCGGCGGGGTGGTGCCCGAAATTGCCGGCAGAATGCACTGCGAAGCTATCTCCGGCGTGGCAGGAGAGGCGCTTGACCGCGCCGGATTGAATATCCGGGATGTGGACGCTATCGCCGTCACCGCTTACCCGGGACTGATCGGTTCACTGCTCGTCGGCGTGAATTTCGCAAA
>ONWI01000187.1 GCA_900321515.1 uncultured Eubacteriales bacterium
AGGTGCATCAGTAATGCTGAAGGTAAATATACAGCTTTTCGCTCATAAAAAAGGTATGGGCTCCACCAAGAACGGCAGAGATTCCGAATCAAAGCGTCTTGGCGTCAAGAGAGGCGACGGTCAGTTTGTTCTGGCCGGCAATGTCCTGGTTCGCCAGAGAGGCACAAAAATCCATCCCGGCACTAACGTAGGCAAGGGCGGCGACGACACCCTCTTTGCGACATGTGACGGTATTCTTCGCTTTGAGAGATTTGGCAGAGACCGCAAGAAGGCTTCTGTCTATCCCGTAGAGCAGTAATTTTTTGTCGGGCTGAGTTTTCGGTCAGACGGCTTTTGTAAAGCATGTAAATACTTCAACGAAAACCCGGGACCATTTTTATTTAGTCTCGGGTTTTGTGCTATTAAAGGGGGAATATGACTGTGAATAAATCCATTTACAAACTGATCTACGGTTATATGGCTGTGACCTATGCCGTGCTGTTCCTGGGCGTGCTCACCAGCGACACGCTTTACGCGGAAAAGTCAAGGATACTCTGCGCTTCGTCTGTGCCGAGGCTCTTTGTGCCGGGCATAATGAATGTTCCGGCTGCCGTCCTGTGGGGGATGTTTGTCCTGATGATTGTCGTGACGGTAATATGCGCCAGGAAGTTTAAGCAATTCACCCTCGGCGTGGGTATAACAAATGGTTTGCTGGGGCTTTTTACACTGATCATTTACGGCAGCGAGCTGAAAAACTTCTTCCCGCTGTCATTTGACATGCCAACTGTGCGTTCCGCGTTTCTGATCATCTCCTCATATATTATAGTGCTGCTGACACTGGTGTTTGTTCCTCTGATTGTTTTGAGCAGGGATGAAGATCAGTTCGACAGAATTTGGTGAGATAATATGTTTATAGATAAGGCTAAAATAAAGCTCAAGGCGGGCAACGGCGGCGACGGCGCAGTATCATTCCACCGTGAGAAGTACGTCGCGGCGGGCGGACCTGACGGCGGCGACGGTGGCAGGGGAGGCAATATTGTTTTTGTAGTGTCTACCCATCTCTCCACACTCGCCGACTTCCGCTACAGACGCAAATACCGCGCCGAAGACGGCGGCAAGGGCAAGGCAGGCAGAGGTTCGGGCAAGAAGGGCGAGGATCTCACGGTGCAGGTGCCTCTGGGTACAGTTGTGCGCGACGCGGAAAGCGGCAGGATAATAGCTGATCTCTCGGACGATCAGCCGCATGTTATTGCCAAAGGCGGCAAGGGCGGCTGGGGGAACACTCATTTTGCCACGCCAACCAGACAGGTGCCCAAATTTGCCAAGCCGGGAATGCCCGGTGAGGAAATGGAGGTAATGCTGGAGCTGAAGCTGCTCGCGGACGTGGGTCTTGTCGGCTTTCCGAATGTCGGCAAATCATCGCTCATCAACGAGGTCAGCGAAGCGAAATCCGTCGTGGGCAATTACCACTTCACCACCGTAGAACCGGTGCTTGGCGTGGTGCGCAGGGGTGAAGGACAGTCGTTTGTCATGGCGGATATTCCCGGACTTATAGAGGGCGCGGGCGACGGCGTCGGTCTCGGTCACGAATTTCTGCGGCATGTGGACAGATGCAGGCTGCTCGTGCATATTGTGGACGTTTCGGGCAGCGAGGGCCGTGATCCGATAGAGGATTTTGAGACAATAAACGCCGAGCTGGTTAAATACAGTGAGGAACTTGCAATGCGTCCGATGATCGTTGCGGGGAACAAGATAGACCTTGCCGACGACGAACACATGAAGCGCTTTGAGGATTATGTACGCGGCAGGGGATATGATTATTTCCCGATATCCGCGCCGATTAATTACGGCGTTGACGAGCTTATCGCAAAAATAGTGGAAATGCTCTCAAAGCTGCCGCCGATAGCGGTTTACGAGCCGGAGCCGTTTGTTCCGGAACAGGTTGAGGAGAAGCGTGAATTCAGCATTCACGCGGAGGACGGCGTATATTTCGTGGAGGCTCCGTGGCTGCTGAATATTATGCGTTCGGTGAATTTTGATGATTACGAGTCCATGCAGTATTTTGAGAGAGTGCTCAATAACAGCGGAATAATAGACGGACTGCGTGAAGCCGGCATTCAGGAAAAGGATACCGTGAGCATTTATGACCTTGAATTTGATTTTATCAATTGATTTTTTAGGAGAGGAATTAAAATGAAAGAAAAAACACTGGCGGAAAAGCTCCGCGAGGAACTGACCTACAATCCCAAGAACGGCGGAGTAAAGCTTACTGAGGATCAGCTCAGACGCGCTTTTGAATTCTGCGACGACTACAAGGAATTTCTCGATTCGGCAAAGACGGAGCGCGAAGCGGTCGCCGAAGCGGTGAGACTTGCCGAAATTGCCGGATTCGTGCCCTTTGAAAAGGGCAGAGTCTACAAGGCGGGCGAGAAAGTATACCGTGTCAACAGGGGCAAGGCGATCATTCTTGCCGTGATCGGAAGCAAGCCGGTCTGCGACGGCGTGCGCTTTGCCATATCCCACATTGACTCGCCGAGGCTCGATCTCAAACCCAATCCCCTCTACGAATCCGACGAGATAGCCATGTTCAAGACCCACTATTACGGCGGCATCAAGAAGTATCAGTGGACCACCATTCCGCTTGCCATGCACGGCGTTATCTTCCTTGCCGATGGAAGCAAGCTGGAAGTGCGCATAGGCGAGGATGAGGGCGACCCGCAGTTCTGTGTCACCGACCTGCTGCCCCATCTCGGACGCAAGCAGGAGAAGGAACCGCTTGCTACCGCCATTCCTGCCGAAAATCTGAATATTGTCGTGGGAAGCCTTCCTATCAACGAGGAAAAGGGCAGTGATCTTGTCAAGCTCAATACGCTCAGATTGCTCAATGAAAAATACGGTCTGGTGGAAGCAGATTTCCTCTCGGCTGAGATAGAATTCGTACCCGCCGCGAAGGCGCGCGACGTGGGCTTTGACCGCTCCATGATCGGCGCTTACGGACACGACGACCGCGTGTGCGCTTATCCCGCGCTCATGGCTGCGCTGACCTGCAACAATCCGACTCATACGGCAATCACCGTTCTCACCGACAAGGAGGAGATCGGCAGCGAGGGAAACACCGGACTCAAATCGTCCTACATGGAATACTTCATCTATGACCTCGCCGACATGCAGGGTGTTAAGGGCAGAGATGTGCTCTCCGCCTCACAGTGCCTTTCGGCTGACGTGAACGCGGCATTTGACCCCAACTATCCGGATGTCTACGAAAAGAGAAACGCCTGCTTCATCAACAAGGGCGTGTGCATTACCAAGTACACCGGAGCCGGCGGAAAGAGCGGCACTTCAGACGCTTCCGCCGAATACATGAGCCGCGTCAGAAGGCTGCTTGACAGCAAAAATGTGCTGTGGCAGATTGGTGAGCTGGGCAAGGTTGACGTCGGCGGCGGCGGAACCGTTGCCAAGTTCGTCGCGGCTCTCGATGTGGATACCGTCGATCTCGGTGTGCCTGTGCTTTCCATGCACGCCCCGTGGGAGATTGTCTCCAAGATAGACGTTTACATGGCTTACAGGGCATTCTACGAGTTCTTCCTCGACTGATTGATTTCATCCAAATGCCGGATATGCCTGGTTCGCTAAGAACCTGGGTATCCGGCTTTTTCCGTGTGCGATTATTTAAGAGCCTGTTCAGAATCTCTCCGCACGCGTCTTGCTTGCATCTTTTCAGCCATATATTGCCACAATTCTCGTTAATACACAAAGTATTGCCTGCGGTTTTGGCTGCCTTGGCGAAAAAACTGACGGCGCAATCCGCATACGCGGAGATTCTGAACAGACCTAAAAATTACTCTAAAAATGATTACAAATAGTTAAAAAGAATTGAATTCTGATAATTTTTTTGGTATAATAAAATGAAATGTATGATTTGTCGGTGCAGGGAGGATTTAATGTGAAAAAAATAATTGCCTGCGTGCTCGCAGCTGCCATCATATTGCTGATGATTAACGTTGTTGACGTCAGTTCCGCTATTGTTTCTTCTGACAGTGTGCTGGTCGATCATGATAATACCGCCTCCGTGATAGATCAACAGGCATTGTACGATGAACTGTTCGCTCCTGACAGCGTGATCGGGCTGGATATGGATATTTCAAAGGAACAGGTAGCCTGTATACAGACAGATCTGGAATATTTCCGGCAGAATGATTCCCGTTCATCAATTTACCGCATATGTGACAGAGTGACATTTACGGTAAACGGCAAAAAATATGTCATTGATGACGTTGGCATACGGATGAAGGGCACGTCTTCACGCTGTAATTTCTTTGATGACGTGCTGGGAATATACAATCTCGTAAACTTCCGCATCTGCTTCAACTGCACGTTTGAAGATGTCGGGGATTACGGTCTTTCTGCCCGCACATGGTCAGACGAGGAGGAAAAGCGGAAGCGCGAGAACCGGACGTTTGCGACTATGAGAACCATAGAGCTTAAGTGGAACATAACCGCCGACAACACATATGTCCGCAACCAGTATGTTCAGGACGTGTACAAGGATTACGGAGTGCCGGCGCAGCACTGCAGTCTCTGCACGCTGAGTCTCAGCGGGTGCAAGATGGGAATATACCGCCTGTTCGAACCGGTTGACGAATCATTCATCCACAGATATTTTCCGGAGAAGGACTGGGGCGGCGATCTCTACAAGGTGAGATGTACCAGAAAGTCGCCGGCGACTTATTCCCTTATGAATTCCTATGGCGTGGGAAGCAAAAAGAAATCGGAAGCATACAATTTTGACCTCAAGACCAACGTAGGCAAAAGCAAGCACGAGTCGCTGGAAAAACTGCTGACTACCATTAACAAGCCGGGGGCTTCCAGGCAGGACTTTGAATCCGTGATGGATATGGATGAACTGGCGCTTATGCAGGCAATCAACTTCGCGATGGGCAGTCAGGACGATATGCGCTACAATTACAACAATCATTACATTTATTTCCGGAAGAGCGACGGCAAGGGGGTTATCATCCCGTATGACAACGAGATAGTCCTGGGCGCTACGTATGTCTGGAATCCTTCCGAATCTGCGCTCACCGAGGATTCGCCATACTCAGAGTACGTTTACTCCTTCAATGCAATGCAGGAAAATCCGATGATTCGTCAGACCGTGCTTGAAGGCGGATATTTTACCGACATTTACACAGGCTATCTGCGCGACATTGCTCAAGGCAAGTGGCTCACCGTGGAGAATTATCAGCATTATTTCGATATCGCCAAGAAAAACTACGGCGACAAGCTGATATCTAAATACAATTATCTCAGCACTATCAACAAGAATGTCGATTTCTCCATGGAGGGCGGCGAGAATTACAACGGCAACATGTCCATAGCCGAATACATGGATAAAATGAGGGCAAATATTCTTAACCATATAAACTGATCGTATGGAAATGTGCGGATAAAGCTGTCTTTAAAAGATATCATTGTGTATATTTGGCAGGTTGGGTCATTACTTTCCAAAATACGATTGATTAATTGATTATCTTTGGCGTTTTGTCTAATTGATTTAAACAAGGATTTCTCTTATAATTATAGTTGGACGTCAAGATCAGAAATATGCTTTTGGATTGGAAAAGAGGGAAACGATATGATTTCAAAAAAAAACAATAAGGAAGAGCTTCTCCATGGGGCAGCCGATACAACCGATTCTGCTGAAGAAATGCAGGACGGTTATCAGGCGGATTTTGACGAGTCGTTTGAGAGCGATGTTCCCGACGAACTTGAAGAACTTCCTGATGAATGGCAGGATTCCGATGATGAAGAGTATTATGATGACGAAGAGTACGATGACGACGAAGAGTGCTATGATGATGATTACGAGTACGAAGATTACGAGTACGAAGAATCCGATGACGAAAGAATATCCGAGCTGGTGAACGGGCTTAACGACACGTTTACCGAAAGTGATGACGAAGAAACCGACAATGTAACCACATTTGACCTCTCACAGCTTGACGATGATCCTTCCGACGGAGACAGTGAAGAAAAAATTGCCAGGAAAAAGCAGTCCGAGCTGGATGCACTTGCCGACTTGATGAGAAAGCAGAGCATTGAAGTTGATCCCAGCGTTGAAGAGGTCGAATCCGACGATGATGTGAAGATATTCCCGAGCAAGATAATCGGAATTATTGCTGACGGAGAAGTGAAAATCGAAGATCAGCCGGAGACACCTGAGATTGAGCGCACAAGCGTCTTTGAGCCTCTAAAACCCGCGCCTTCGGATGCCGGCACGACCCCGTCCGCCGGAGATTACAGCCAAGGCACTGCCGCGCCCCGCAAAAAGAGCCGCTATGGATTATTTAAAGGACTCGCGCAGATTGCTGCACTTCTGGCGGTAATTATCGGCATATCCTGGCTGCTGAGCGTTGCGGCTTTTCCTGCGAGGGGAGAAAATAACGCTTCGTCAGCCGAGACATACAATTATTCCACCACAAGCACGATAATCAAGCAATTTGATGATGATTCGGATCCTGAGCCGGTAGTAGTACCGGATTTCACTGTAGATAAGCTTATATTCGGCGATACCGGCGACATGGTTGTCGCGGTGCAGAAGACGCTTGCGTCTTTGGGTTATCTGGCGCCGAACAAGGTCAGCGGAACATATGACAACGCAACCAAGAGCGCGGTAGCGCAGTTCCAGAAGGCAAATTCCCTTGATGTGACCGGTGAGGTCAACAGGACGACTTATATGCTGATTTTCGACAGCAAGGCCGTTGCCCCCACCACACGGACAACCGCTCTGCCGTCCTCAACCGAAACGGAAACATCGACCACACAGACAGAGAGTAAGACGGAGACCCAGACCACTACGACACAGACGGAATCCCAGACAACTACCCAGACGGAATCCCAGACCGAGACTCAGTCCACTTCCAGGACCACGACACGGACAACGGTAAAGACGGAGCCGAAAACAACCAGGCCGATAATCAGAATAACCACCAGAACGACTCCGAGGGTGACTATCAGAGTTACCAGCAGAACCACAACAAATGCGTCAATAAGGACTACAGTTATCACTACGCCCAGAACGACTGTCACAACCACGACTAAGGCCACCACTGCTTCGACCACTTCCACGACGACGACGACAGTCACGACTACTACGACGACTACGGTATTGACTACCACGAGCACGACCAAGGCCACGTCACCCCAGGAAACTGAGCCGACTTCGTCTTCCTCCGCTGATACAACAAAGCCGACGAAGCCGACTTCCAGCACTCAGGAAAGCACTTCGCCTTCCGAGCCGGAAACTACCGAAAGAACAAAGACCACAACAGCCGCAGAACCGGAACCTCCGCAGTCAACTACGGAAGCCGGCGCAAATACTGAGCCGACTCATGGCAGCGATTCCGATGATTAAGCGGACGTAAAGGTGTGCAGAAACCAAAGTAAATCTATTAAAAGTAATAGGGGAAATGGATATATGATTCAGGTTACGATAGAAGGTAAAACCAAAGAACTTGATTCCGGAATTATAGTCCGCGATATTCTGGATGAATTTGATCCGCGCTATGCTCAGTTCATCTGCGCGGTCAAGGCCAACGGTAAGATAATAGGGCTTGACGACGCGGTTTCTGATGACTGTGTAATTATTCCGCTGACATTCAGGGAACTTATGAAAGAAAAAAGTGCCGACGATCTTGGCAGCGAAGGCACGGACAGTCAGTCCGAAGAGGAATTCCTTGTCGATGAAGCCGATATTGAGGAATTAACCATGTCCGAATTGAACCGTCTATTATCCGTAGAGAATACCGAGGATTC